>CALMQQ010000081.1 GCA_937871845.1 uncultured bacterium | reverse complement strand
CTGCACCTTCCTTATTTACTCTGTAATTGATGACTACTTTCGCTCCTTCTTGAGCGAATCTAATTGCGGTTTGTCTCCCAATACCACTTGAAGATCCTGTAATAAGAACTACTTTGTTTTTTATTTCCATGGGTGAATTATTTAGAAAAATATTCTAATTATACTTTATTTGTTAGGTCTTTGGCTTGAGTGGTGTATTCATAGCTCCGCCTCCTAACCCAGGCATACCCATTCCACCAATTCCAGTCTTAGGAGCAGGAGCCTCATCGTCCATTCTTGCTCTTTCGCGCATTTCAGCTTCTACTAATGCTCTATCGCGACCGTAGCGATATCTAGATAGATTTTTCACAATATCACCAGTACGTTTATCACCGTCTTTTGGAATATCAAAAGTTGCGTATTTATAATTTGTGTTAATCGAAAATGCAGGTGGGGATTCTCCTTGGTAGATAATCTTCACGTAAGCATTAACATTCTCAAGGTTAACCAAATCATTAGCGTCAAAAACTGGCATGAATACGCTTTCCAAAAATTGAGCATCTTGATTACCAACTTTGAAACTGATGACACTACCAACATTACCAAAAACAGCATCACGAATCTTCTCATCAATCTGTGTGATGTACTGATTAGCGACAATTAAGTTTAATCTATATTTTCGGGCTTCAGACAGAATCTGTGCGAAGTCTTCAGTGGAGAAGTTTTGGAACTCGTCTACATATAGATAAAAGTCTTTTCGATCATCTTGACGCATGTCGGCTCTGCTCATAGCTGCCGATAAAATTCTAGGCACTAAAAGTAAACCTAAGAATTGAGCATTTTCTTCTCCTATCAGACCTTTTGATAAGTTGACAATCAACACTTTTTGATTATCCATCACCCAACGCATGTTAAAGCCCGACTTTGCTTGACCGAAAATATTTCGAGCTAATTTATTTGTTACAAACCTATCAAACTTAGAAACGATATAGCCCAAGACCTCTGACTTATGGAATTCTTGAGTATTAGCAATTTCATCAGTCCAGTATCTCTTTACTAATTCGTCTTTAATATTTGGAATCTTCTTATTCGCATAATTTTGGTCACTCAAAATCCTCAACACTTCTACTAAAGTAGTCCCCTCTTCTTCCATCACGGTAAGCATAGCGTTTCGAACTGCTCGTTCAAACCTAGGTCCTGTAATACCTTGATTGTGTGGGTCGAACATCTTCTGCATCATACCCAAGATAGCGTTTACTACTCTATGTTTATCCTGTTCATCATAATATTCGATAATATTGAAACCGAGAGGCCTTTCGGTATCACTTGGATCCCAATAAATCACATCCTCTATCCTGTGAGGTGGAATTCTCTCAAGTAACCACTCGGCACTATCTCCGTGTGGATCTAGGAAGGCTATTCCCTCACCATTGATAATGTCCTGAAGTGCCATTTGTTGCAACATATAGGATTTTCCAGAACCAGTTTTACCGACCATATACATATGTCTACGTCGATCCTCTCTCATCATAAAGATTGGTTTATTCACATCTCTGTAGAAGTTGTTCCCCAGCCACAAATCTCCCGTTGATGGGATACCAGCGGTAGCAGGGGCTCTCTTGGATAAAAGCCAATTAATATGTGGAGTATTTATCATCTTGTTTGGGAAATGCATAATTGTAGCCAATTCTGCTGTATTCAATATGGATGTTTCCCTTGGGATTCTATAGATAAAGTCTTCTATAAATTTGTTCTTCATATTCTTCTTCACCGACACTTTTACAAATTCGTTACTACCCTCTTTTTTAAATTGAGAAAATGAACTTGTCATAGTATTCAATGTTTGAGAGGCTTCTCCCATAGTTCGTGCAACACTTACCAATCTCAAATCTACGTAAAATCCTCCTTTTTCGCATTTTTTCTCAATAGATGCGAGCATATCTTCTGGTGCATCAATTTTCTTCTTTTCTGGATCTGAGTTATTATGACGAACTTTTGCGACAAACTTTTTACCTGCTTCTCTCCATCCACTCCCTGCACTTGTTATTACTACTTGGAAAGCAGCGGCTTCACCTAATCTCAACTTGCTCATTGTAGTCAAAATTGATGATAAGGAATCAGTACTGAGCTCTTCGTATGTACGAATAGGTTTATAACTATCCTTATTGAGTTTTAAGACTGCAAAGTCTACCTTCGAACCATCATTAAAAATATTATATTCATCTACCTTGATTACTTCGGCCGTAGGATAGGCACCGTTAATAGCTTTCTCAACAGTATTAGACACACTTTTGCTTGTTACTACATAAAATCGAATAGTTTCAGGCAATCCTACAACTTCAAAGCTAACAAAGTTATTTGCTCCCACGAATTTTTGCTTGCCCTTTAACTTTTCTCCAATATTTAACAACCCTGAGAACATTTGATCCGCAGCCTGTATCTCCACTTCATTTGTTTTCGGAAGTCTAACTTCGAAGATTTCGGCATCTAGGGATTTTTTCTCAATAGAGGCTTCCTTGATACGACTCAAGAATTTAAGGACGAGATGTCTTCCTAAGAAAATCGCTCCAATTAATGCAACAATAGACAATATGAGAATAATCCAAAATGTAGGCTCTGCAATGAAGCCAAACATACTACCTCCAGAAGGACTTGGAGCGTTTATTACGGGTCTCGACTGAATTAAAATCATATCTGATAAATATTCTTTACTTATTATAGTACAGTATTTAAATCAGGAGAAACAGAAGTTTAGTCTTGATAGGTTTGCCTTTTTAGCAATTTATCAAGCAGTACATAAATCCAAGTTCTAGCATCATCTGGATTTCCAGTACCCTTTCTTTCACGAATCGCAGTTATATTTGTAGTTATTGCTTGAGGTATATGGTAGCCAAAAATCTTAGGCCCTTGTGGTTTTGCCGAAGGTATTTGGGCAACTGGCATCTTTGCCTTCTCAGCTTGTTGATCGTCATTTTGAGGATTCCTTGTTTCTTTGTTTTCAATTTGTTGTAAGTTTTCACTCGCTCTTTCAAGTTGTTTAAGTTTTTCATATCCATACTCTACGCTTTGGTTTGATTGTTCCGGAGCAACTGGGATAGGAGCAGATTCTGGAGATCCTGTACTGACCGAAACTGGTTGTTGAGCAGGAACAGTATTCGAGTCAATTCCTTGTTGGTCATCAGCTGGACTCGTAGGTTGTTGCTGATTTGGATACTGATTACCTTGTGTATTTACATACGGCATCTGATTGCCGTCGTTTGGATAATTAACAGGCTGAGAACCTGGGTTATCTTGATAATTTTGATTGTACTGTTGTTGCTGATTAGGGTTCGCCTGATAATTCTGATTGTATTGTTGCTGAGGATTAGGGTTAGCTTGATAATTCTGATAGTTTCCCGGCTGCTGCGGTGCATAAGGCATGAATTGTGGATTTTGCATAGCCGGATTGTATTGGGGTTGATTACCACCATTTGGATCGTTTACAGGTTGTTGTGTTGGTTGTTGATAGTCTTGCATATCTAATTATAACCCAGATGTTTAAGATCGCGGTCAATTTGTCTAATTTGATCCTTTTCCTTCAATCTTGCCCTTTTGTCATACTTCTTCTTGCCTCTTGCAAGTGCAATTTCAAGCTTTATTTTGTTTTTATCTAAATATAATTGGAGTGGAACAATTGTTTGACCTTTAATTTTCGTCCCAGAAATTAAGTTGTTAATTTCTTGTTGATGTAATAATAATACTCGATCTCGGTCAAAGTCGGGGTCGGTATCTTTGTGCATTCCAGGCCATTCCGAGATGTGCATCTTTTCGATTATTGGTACTCCATCCATGATTTTCACATAGCTTTCCTTCAAACTCACTCTTCCAGTTTTAATTGATTTAACTTCCCATCCTTTCAATACTAAACCAGCCTGAAATTTCTTCAAAACCTCATAGTTGAATACTGCCTTTTTGTTATTTGCGAGAATTTTCATTATTTACAAGAAATGCATATCTCTATAACTCATTCAAGCCAGTGAGGTCAAGTTCATAAAGAACGGACTTATCTATTGTATAGAT
>CALMQQ010000080.1 GCA_937871845.1 uncultured bacterium | reverse complement strand
ACGGATATGAAGTTTTTTCAGCCTGCTCAGGGGTCGTTTCTCATTATAAAGAGCCAAATGAAGAGATTGAAATCATTTGTGATCGTATTTCAGATACGTTTAAAGATACAGTCCCTTCATTAAATGTTAAAATATTATATTCCCATTTGGGTGATGGAGAGACTGGTGAATCTTTTCATAAATTGAAAGTAGGGCAAAGGTTAGAGAAAGGTGAATTTGTAGGATATCAGGGGCATAAAAGTTCTTTTGCACCTGAAAATCGAGTAATTCATTTACATTTTGGAGTATACGATTTGTCAGGTAAAAAGAGTCCACCACCACCTCTTGATCCCATGTATTACATTGGGATTGATACACATAAAGTTGGTCAAATATTTAATTCTGGATCAAATTAGAATGTTTAAAATAATTATCATATTTCTATCTGTCATTCTTTTAGTAGGATGTACGAAGTCTAATGAAGAGGTAAATCACTTTGAAAAAGGTCAAAACTACTTAGATACTTTTGAATATGATGAAGCACTCTCAGAATTTCAATCAGGGATTATAAGCACTCCATCTGAAGAGAAGAATTACTTATCAGCTGCTGAAGTATATTCAAAGAAAGGTAATATCGATAAATCTATAGAAACACTTAAGAAAGGTTTTGATGCTAATGCATCAATTTCGATTTCCAATTCCCTAGGACAGATATATCTGACACGAGGAGAATTTGACGAATCTTTAAAGTGGTTTGAGACTTCTTTATTGAAAGAACCATCTGATAAAACTGCAATTAAAGGCAAGATTAACATATTGTCTCTGACTAATAATAATGAGGGCTTAAAAAATTACTATGACCAACTTGATTTAGGAACCTTTGATAGTGAAATATATATTATGAAAGCCATCTTCTTACTTGATGATACTAAAGAGTCTTCCAGGTTAATAGTTCAAAGTAATACTGTCGATGAGGAAAATACAGATCTTTCTGTTGAATTGAGGATGGCGCTAACTGCATACGAAAATGCAAAAACAATTCATAATCTAAGTGAAATTATTTACATATTGTTAAATTATGGATGGTATGAAACAGCACAACTTCCTATTACAAAAGTACTTAACGATAATCCTTTCTATGAAACAGCTTATGTATATCAAGGTTTAGTTAATCTACATACATCACAATACGATAAAGCTATCGAGAATTTTGTTAAAGTAAGAGAATTAAATCCCGAAAATATCGACTCATACATATTTCATGCTCAGGTTTTAAGTATGAAAGGGGAGGAAGATAACATGATTGCGCTAATTGAGGAGTTACTTGCAAAAGAAGGGTTGAACTTAACACCAAATCAATTCAATACCATTCAACAGATATATTATGATTTCGGCAAATTTGAGAAAATTGAAAGTTTTTACACAACATTTTCCAAAAGCATTGAAGTTCAGGCAAGTGCCCAAATTATATATTTAGACTCACTGATTAGATTAGAGAAATATAATCAAGCGGACTTAATTATCAAAGAATTTAATAGTGAAAATCTGACTTCAGCTGAAAAAGCTAAGCTCAAGGCCTTTGATGCTATCACAAGTTACAAACTCGATAGAAAACAAGAGGGCATGGATAGAATCGCGGAAGCTGAGAATATTGACAATACAATTGCTATCATTCATTATTATAAAGGATTAATGATGAAAGATATGGGTAGGGTTTCCGAAGCTGATATAGCATTTGAAAGAGCGATTGAACTCGATTTACGAGGTGATGTCACAAAACTTATTGAAGAACAATAAATTATTTATGAAAAATAATTATAAGAAAATCGTAATTCTAGGATTCATGCTTTTTGGCTTGTTTTTCGTAATCTTTCCCTCACATGATTCGGTTGAAGCTCAAAAGGTTAATAAGTATTCAATCAAAGTAAATAAAAGATTTTCTCAAACTCAGACTGAAGGCAAAGTGATAGTGAATAATGATTATGATTTCAGGATAAAAGTGTTCGATACATATTTTGAAAGAGGTGGTTCTCCACTCCAAGGCTACGGCAAAGATTTTCTGAAAGCATGTGAAAGATATGGTGCACCTGAAGATTGTACATTGTTACCTGCTATTGGATATATCGAAACTCGCAATTGTACTCTAGCGGCATCAGATAGACAAAAGAATTGCTGGGGTTGGGGAGGTGCTGGTGAGAATAGGGTTGTTTTCAAGGATTATCCAACTGCCATAGACCATGTGACTCAAAAACTAATGACGATTCCTTTCTATAAAACAGAATTTTTCAATGATCCTGTTTATGCTCAATATTATTACTGTGGTCAGCACTGTGACAAATGGGGTACATATGTCCAACAAGCAAGACAAGACATTAATAGCCTTTCTGTTGAATTAGGATATCGCACGCTTTTTTAGGTATAATATTTATACCTTAATTTCATACATCGGAGAAAATATTAATGAAAGTATTACTAATACCAGGTAGTTTACGTCAAAAGTCATTTAATAAATCCCTTGCAGTTCACATCAAAAATTCACAATCACAAAAAGCAGAATTCGAAATTTTTGAAATAAATGATGTGCCTATTTTTAACGAAGATCTTGAGGATAACCTGCCTGAAGCAATCACTAATCTGATTGATTTAATAAAAAGTTCTGATGGAATAATAATTATCACCCCAGAGTACAACAACTCTTTACCAGCACCTATTCGGAATGTAATCCATTGGTTAAGTAGAAAATATTCAAAACCATCAATTTTGCATAAACCACTTGGAATAACTGGTGTATCTGACGGAGGATTTGGAACTGTCAGAGCACAACACGAATTGTTACAACTAGCCGTAGTAGTCGGTTTTAAAGTAGATGCACACCATCGTTTACCGGTTTCAAAAGCATACGATGTGTTCAATGAAAAGGGTGAAATAATTGATGATGGACTTAAAACAAAAGTTGATTCATTTATAGATAATTATCTTGAATGGATAAGAAACTAATATTTTAATTATTAATTAAAAAAAATGTCGAAATTCGAGTTACCAAAACTAGATTATGATTACGGAGCATTAGAGCCATATATTGATGCGAAGACCATGGAACTTCATCATACAAAACACCATCAGACCTATGTAGATAAACTAAATGCTGCAATGGAAGGAGAAAGCTGGTTTGATGGTAAAAGCCTTGATGAGATAGTTGCGAACTGGGAAGATGCTCCAGAGGGCAAAAAAGACGCAGTTCGAAACCATGGTGGTGGACACCACAATCACTCGTTTTTTTGGAAAATCCTAACACCTGGTGGTAGTGATAACATTTCAAAAGAACTAAAATCCAAAATTGAAGAAGATTTCGGGTCAGTAGAGGAATGTATCAAGGCAGTAACGGACGCAGCTAGCACACACTTTGGCTCCGGCTGGGGTTGGTTGGTTTTGAACAAAGAATCAAAACTTGAGGCAGTTTCAACTCCAAATCAAAACTCTCCTTTAATGTACGGTTACAAACCATTGTTAGGTGTAGATGTTTGGGAGCATGCTTACTATCTAAAATATCAAAATAAACGTCCTGATTACCTTGACGCTTTTTGGAAAGTTTTGAATTGGGAGGAAGTATCTAATATTTTCAACAAAATTTAATAGATGACAATTTTTGAAGCGACTAAGTTCTGCATAGTTTGTGGAGGTGAGTCTATAGGAGAGAAAAATTATAGGACATGTAAGAAGTGCGGGATTCGTAAGTTTATCAATCCTTCTCCTGCAACTGGTGCCATTATAATTAGAGATCATAAATTTCTTTTGACAAGAAGAGCTCACGAACCAGCAAAAGGTACCTGGGATATACCTGGTGGGTTCACAGAACCAGGGGAGACATTTGAGCAATCAATCACGAGAGAAATATTTGAAGAAATGGGAGTCAACGCTACTTCTATTAAATACTTCAATAGTCAATATGACTACTATGAGTATGATGGAATAGTTGACAACATAATTGTTGTCAACTTCCTTGTGGAGGTTGATTCATTTGATTTCAAACCGGATGACGACATTACTGAGACTAAATTCTTTGGGGAGGATGAAGTGCCTTATGGAGACATCAAATTCCCAAGTGTAAGTAATACAATTAAAGAATATTTTAAACTACATCAAAGTTGATTTCTGATTTCTTCTTTATAGAGCTCAACAGCATCTTGATTGAACGGATTTACATTCATCAGTTTACCTAAGAATATTGTGGTCAACATGCCAATCTGTAATAGTTGACCAATGTGATAGGCATCAAGTTTTGGTAGGGTAATTTCATTGAATGAAAGTTCTTGTTTTGTATAAGCTTTTTTCACTGCACTAAAGACAATTGCCATCAGTTCTGAGTGTGTTTTATTACTGATTTTATTCATTTCTGTTTCTTCTAGGTAATTCTGGGGATCGCATACATCATTATTTTCAAATTGTTCCAACGAAATAAATGTTGTAAAAACATTCTTAGGTCCATCTAGATATAGCTGTGTCATGGAATGTAAATCGACCGTTCCCACAGAGTAAATCGGTGTAATACCTTTGCCTTCTTTACCAAGACTTTCTCCAAGAAGTTGCCTAAACCAACGTCCAAATGTTGCCAGCTTACTAGAGAATATGAAGCTATTATAAATATTTTCTCCTTTTTCAGCTTGTGAGAAAAGTGTCAATGCGAGGTTCAATGCAGGATTATTTGTAGAATTTTTTAACAATAAATTTTCATTAATTTCTTTTGCTCCGTTTAGTAAAGACGATGTGTCAATCCCACATGCTGTTAGTGCAAATAAACTTCCCAAACCAAAAACTGAATAGCGATCAACTAGTAATTCGTGAGTATAAATAAACTTTAATGAAAGTTTTTTTGCAATTTTATCCAAATTTGAACCTTCAACTGTAGTTACAATCGAGCGTTCTTTCCAGTTAGGCTCAATGTTTTGGAAAACGCTTAGTACATAAGAAAAATTAGACATTGTCTCAGTTGTCGCACCTGATTTAGAAGCAGTAATCATCAATGCCTTTTGCCCTGATTCATATTTCTTTCTAACAATTTTTAGTAAGTTTGCGTTTTGGTCTGGGTCAATATTCTCAAAGAAGATCATCTCTTTCTCAGGTGTTAATGCATCATAAACAGTCTGAACACCTAAATTTGCACCCCCAATACCTACAAAGATTATAAAATCAAAACCAATTTCAGAAAATTGCTTAAGATAATTGTCTAATTTAGGTAAATCACTTTTATGGTCTGGTAAAAATATTAAATCTTCTTCTTGATCAAAACTAGGGCGTTTTTTACATGATTCTAAGTAGTCAATATATTCGAAAAGATTTAAATCGTTTTCTCGTTCTGATGGCTCTTGTTGTGGGATATATTTAATCATTGGAATAATTAATCAAATAAAGAGTAAATGATAGCCAAGTTTCGCACAAAGTTGTGGATTTATCAATTTGGTGTTATGAATCTATTTCCCCAATAAGGCATTCCAATCTTGGGCAAATTTTACGATTCCTTTGGTTGTTAATTCATGACTAATATCATAGAGCTCTGGACTTTGATTTAACTCTACTTCCTCGTATTGCATCTGGTTTAGATGTTTTGTTTCCAGGTATTCACCCATATCACCAAATCCTGAAAGATCTAATTCAATACCGGGCATAGGTTTGCCTCGATTCGCCCATTCTTCATAAACTTTAAGAGGTGCAGTGATAATATCGACCTGAAGATACAAGCAGTATAAAAATTGCTTGATGTTTCTGACACTAGCGGCTAATAACTCAACATGATGATCTCCATTTTCATACATTCGTTTAATATTTGCTATTAAATCTACTCCTTGAAGACCAATATCATCTAATCTTCCTATAAAAGGTGACACGTATACGGAGGAATCCGAAGCGTTTTTTGTTGCAGAATATACAGCAGCAGCTTGTTGTTGACTGAAACATAGAGTCATATTTACGTTTACCCCACGTCTAGTTAATTCTCTCGCAGCAATTAGACCTTCTTTGTTTGTAGGTAATTTAATATGAGCATTGTCTATCCATTCGTTAAATTCCAAAGCCTGTCTAATCATTTCTTCACTTTTTGTTTCCAGATCTGCATAAACCTCTATAGAGATTGATCCTTCAGGTATGATTTCCTTAATATCTTGAATAATCTTTCTATATTCCTCTAACAACTCATTTTCTGTAAGGCGATTTCCGTTTGTTAATTTCGTGCCGAGTTCTGGATTCTGTGCAACTAGTGAGGGGTTTGTGGTTTGTCCATCGAGGTATCCTAGTAAATCAATAGTATTTTTGGTATCTTGGGGATTCCCACTATCTAGATATAATTTGGTTGTTGGTCTATTTTCCATGATTTTAGAATTTTGTTGTATATTTAAATTATACAAAATTAACTATAGATTTTATTGTACTTTTCATTTAAATAGTCGCTCCAATACTTGGTATCCAATTCACTACCAGTCAATCGTTTTGAGATCTGTCCAAATGTATAAGTCGCACCATATTGATGAATATTTTCCGCTAACCAGTTATTAATTTTCTTTACACCAACTGACGAAGGAAGAAGTTCACTTATAGGAGATAGCTCTTTTTCCAACTTACTTGAAATCTGACTTGCAAAAACGGTACCTAGTGAATATGTTGGGAAATACCCAATGGCTCCCATGCTCCAATGTATGTCTTGCAAACAGCCTTCGGTATCATTTTTCGGTATGATTCCCAAAATGTCTCGATACATTTCATTCCAAGTAGTTGGAACATCTTCAACCTTAAGTTCATCATTTATCAGAGCTTTTTCAATTTTATAGCGTATATAAATGTGCGCGTGGTAAGTTACTTCGTCTGCTTCGACTCTGATAAGACTCGGTTTTACTTGATTGAAATATGTATAGTAATCATCAGCGTTAAATTTTTCATATTCACTACCCAATTTATGAAACTTCGGTAAGTTCTCAACAAAGAAAGCTTTAGACCTACCAATGTGATTCTCGAAAAACCTAGACTGGCTTTCGTGAAGAGCTAGACTGTAATTTGTGTATAGAGGAGTGGTGTTTATTTCATCATTGTGTTGCAAAAAATAAAGCGCATGACCAAATTCATGTATTGTTGAGGTAACAGTCCTAGCAATGTCATAACCTTCGTATCTAGTCGTGATCCTAGAATCCTGTGTTGATAGACCTTCGCTAAATGGATGTGATGAGATATCTAGTCTAAGCTTTTGGCTATCATAAAGAAGGAATTCTAGAATTGATTCATTTAACTTTTTGGCTCTCTCAATATCATATTTCAGAGAAGACATATTATCCTTTTTTGGATAATTGGGATTATTTTTGAGTGAAAAGAGTAACTCTGTAACAGTTTTGGTAACTTTATCAAAATAATTCTCAAGGAATTCAACTGTTAGTCCTTCTTCAAAAGTGTCCAAAAGTGCATCATAGGGGTTGGATTTATAACCCAAATATTCTGCTTTTTGTTTAGAAAGCTCAACGATATTTTCAAGATTAGGCTTAAAAAGGTTGAAATCGTCTGATTTCCTCGCATTTCTCCAAACGATTTGGGATTCACTGACAGTTTCTTCGAACTCTTCAATAAATTTTGGAGGTAATTTCTGGAACATTTCCAACTCTCTATTTAGAACGCGTATTATTGCTGTTTCATACTCGTTTAAATCCTCGTTTGATGCTAAATCAATTAGTTTTTTAAACTCTGTGGAGAGGAATAATTGTTGTATAAGTGTTTGAGACTTTGCGAGTGCTTTTCCTCGATATCTAGCACCTTTTGTGGGCATGTATACTTCACCATCCCATGTGGCTAATTTGTTCAAGTGGTCTAAAGCCCATATGGATTGATATTTTTCAAT
>CALMQQ010000079.1 GCA_937871845.1 uncultured bacterium | reverse complement strand
CGTAATACCCTGACGAGAGTGTGTATGCTCCAGTCATGCTTCTCTGAATTGCTTCATGACCGAATCCCTCACCACGGTTGAGCGCTATTTGATCTAGAAGACTTTCGGCATTTTTCTCTGAGAAATAACCATATCGAATGCCATCAATCCTAGCTAGATTCGATGAGACTTCGCTTCTCTGAACAACAGTATAAACTGCAATTGAATATTTTGGATCCAGTAAGTCAATCTCAATAATTTCCGCACCTTGTTTCTCAAGTAATTTAATACTTTCTAAAACATTTTCAAGCACATCCGGATCAATTCTGTCATCGAAATATTGTTTTGGTAATCCGATTTTTAGATTCTTTTTATAATCTTCAAGTTCATTCATCAAATCCTGCGGAGGTTCCTGAATAGAAGTGGCATCATATTTATCCTGTCCTGATAATATTTTGTGTAAAATCGCCACATCTTCAACAGAATTTGTCATAACTCCCGGTCGATCAAGGGATGAACCCATAGCTATAACACCGTATCTACTTATCCTTCCAAAAGTTGGAGCAAAACCAATCAATCCACACCAAGATGCCGGACCTCTAACTGAACCAGCAGTCTCTGAGCCAATAGAATATACACTCATATTTAAAGCTACAGCCGTCGCAGAACCTCCGCTAGAACCTCCTGCTACTCTTGTGTCATCAAATGGATTTAATGTTGTAAAAAAGTCAGAAGACTCGGTACTTGAACCATGTGCAAATGCATCCATATTTGTTTTTCCAAGGATGCATGCAGAGTTATCTAATAATCGCTGTGTAACTGTTGCGTTATAAGGAGAAATATAATTTTTCAATATGTTCGAGGAAGCGGTTGTTTTGGTACCTATCCAGTTAAAATTATCTTTTAAAGCTGAAGGAATCCCCCATAATGATTTTTTTTCATCGGATTTTAAAGCATCTCGAGCTTCATCAAATGTTGTACTTATAAAAGCATGGTATTTCGAATCGTGAGTTTCTATTGTTTTGATGGTATCTGCCAACAATTCTTCAGGAGTATACTTCTTGTTTGCAAAGTCTTTCCGCACTTGTTTTATTGTGAGTTTTTTATTTTTAATCATTAAAGACTTTTCTTACTAGAAAATATCCATTTTTGGTCTGATGTGCATTGCTTAATGCTTCTTCCTGACTAAATCCTTCCTCAACAATATCATCTCTCATAATACTTTCAGTACCTACAGTTTGTGATGTAATTGGGACATCTTTTGTATCTAGGTCAGAGAATGTATTCACTGCATCAATCGCCGTGTTAAGGTTTTCGCTATAAAGTGGAATTTGATCCTCGTCAATGTGAATTTTAATTAAGTCTGCGACGGATTTTGTAGTCTCGTTATCAATTTTGGTCATAAAAAATCAGGATAATAATACTCTCTACAACAGAGATTATATATTATATTCATCCAATAATTGAAATTAAACCCCAAAAAGACAGGAATTTTGGTTTAGAGGTCAATAGAACTATCGTTATCGTCTGGTAGAGTAAATTCGGCGAATTCATTCTCAAAATCCACCTCATCCTCATCTGGAAATAGGGTTACTTCTTCATCTCCATCATAATCATCTTGATAATAATCGTCACTCATTTTTGTTCTATAAGAAATAGGCAGTAATTTATTATAGATATGAATATAAATATAGTTGAAACATAATGTCAATAGTTTTTGTTAATTTTACTGTGAAATTAATTCTCTGCTAATATATGTCTTTATAATTTGAGTATATGAAAAAATTATTAATCCTTTTTACTATTACTTTATTTGCGGTGGGATGTTCTAGTGAGAACTCTCAAACTGACAAACAAATAAAGTTCACTACTACAGAACTTTCTGAATATGATGGCAAATCAGGTAATGATTGTTATGTAGCAGTATCTGGTCGTGTTTATGAAATTAGTGATTCTGACAAATGGGTTGATGGTGACCACATCGATTCAGAAGGACAAGCAAGTTGTGGAAAAGATTTGACAGAGGCGATGGATGAATCTCCTCACGGAATCTCAATATTAACGACTTCTCCTAAAGTCAAAATGATTGGAACTATAGAATGAATACACATATCAAAAAAATCGAAAAACTGACAAACTATGCTGTATCCTATCCATGGTTAATTATTCTACTGCTAGTTATTTTTGTATCAGTGATTAGAAGATATTCAATTCAAAACATAGATATTTTATATACTGGGACACTTTTCATTCAAACTTTTGGTTCAGCATTTTATCTTAAGAAAAAACTAGACCTAGATAAAAAAGATCGAACAAATCGGACAATATTTTTACTAGCAATATTGTCTGGTTGGTTATTAATTTCGTTAATTTTCATTCGCCTAAACATAAGCTGGTTCATTATTGAACTATTGGTATTATCATTAAGTATCACAATCACACTTACTATAATTAATGTGTTTTATCGAATAAGTTTTCATACAGCACTAAATAC
>CALMQQ010000078.1 GCA_937871845.1 uncultured bacterium | reverse complement strand
GAGTTAGGTTTTCTAGGTGTTCTAGTGAATACAGCAATACATACTCCCCTTCGAAGTGGATTTGATCTTTTTGTAAATTTGTTTTGAATGCTGTTGTAGTTGAACTGCAACTGCTTGTATTTAGTTGTTTCGCTGAAATTTAGACCCTTGTAGCGAACTATACCTCGCTTTTTTGATCTTCCTTTTCTAACTAATTGTGATACTCTTGCCATAATTAAATTTGCTTTTTAAATTATTCAAAATTATTAACGGACTTCGTCTCCTAATGGAACAGTCCTGCCGATTATAACATTTTCTTTCAATCCTCTCAAATAGTCGACCTTCCCAATCAAACCTGCTTCGCTTAATACCCTGACCTGTTGCTCGAATGAAGCAGCTGATAGGAAACTATCAGTTTTGATTGCAGCGAAGGTAATTCCGAGTAATTGTCGTTTACTTTTCACTGTTCTCTTTCCTTCGTTCTTCAACTGTTCGTTTAATTGTCTCAACTCGATATGATCAGCATAGTCGCCTGGTAGATATTCAGAATCCCCTGCATCAGTCACTCTTGAGAATCTTGATACCTGTCTGACCACTACCTCAACATGCTTATCATCAATACCAATACCTTGAATACCGTATGTTTCCTGTACATTATCGATAAGATATTGTTGAGCTTGTTTGATATCGTCAATCTTCATAATCTCTTTAGGATCTTGTGATCCACTTGTAAGAGGTGTACCTTTAATGACATTATCTCCGTCTTCTATGTTTATGATTGCGTCTTCGTCTACTTCGTATTCGACTAAAAATTCTTTGTCGATGATGTAGATAATCTTATTACCATCTTTTGTGGCTTTACCTTCCATTTCTGCATTTACTTTTTCGCCACCTTTTTTAACATAGATGACTTCACCTTCTTTAAATTTCTTAGTTCTTTTCATCTCAGTAGTATCGCCTTCTTCCAATTCGTATACTTTTTGCATTTGCTTTCGGTTTGAAAGTCGGATTTTGTCTACTTTTTCAGTTTTATCCTTGAAAATGAATTCTACTTTTCCGTCAATCTCTGCCAAAACTGCTTTTCTCTTTGGAGTTCTAACCTCGAATAGCTCTTCTACTCTAGGAAGACCCTGAGTGATATCAGTTCCCGCTCTACCTGCAAGATGCTTGGTATTTAAAGTAAGCTGTGTTGCAGCCTCTCCCATGGATTGTGCTGCAATGATACCTACTGCGATACCTTTGTTAACTACTTTACGTGTACCAAGATCATATCCATAACATTTTTGACAGACTCCGTGCTTTGTTTCACAAGTCAATACTGATCGTACTTCAACTTGTTTCAGGTCAGTCTTAGCAATTAGTTCAGCCTTTTTCTGTGTAATTTCTTCATCTTTTTTAGCAATAATTTCTCCGGTTTTTGGATCTGCGATATTCTCACCAGCAAATCGACCAGTAATTCTCTCATCAAAACTCAATCTTCGAGTATTGTCTCTAACAATTGTAAAGCTGTTTTGAGTACCACAATCTTCTTCTTTTATAATCACATCTTGAGCAACGTCAACTAACCTTCTAGTCAAGTATCCTGATTCTGCAGTTCTAAGTGCAGTATCTGCAAGACCTTTTCTTGTTCCTCTAGCTGCCACAAAATATTCTAAGTTTGATAAACCTTGTTTGTAGTTAGATCTAAGTGGCAATTCGACGATATTACCTAGAGGATCAAGAATCAAACCTCTAATTCCAGAAATCTGTCGTAGTGGGTTTTGTACTGGAAGAGCTCCAGATTCTTGAAGAATCACCAAGTTGTTATTTGGATCTTCTGCATATTTTGCCCATGTAATCTCTGCTACCTTCTCTACCAAATCCATCCAGAGTTGTTCTGAAAGTCTTCTTTTCTCCTGGAGTGTCAAAAGACCAAGATTATAATCATTGTTTAATTGATTATCTTTGTCTTCTACTTCATTTAGGAGCACGTCTTTTTGATCATCGATAACTAACTCATCTGTTCCAACTGAAACGCCAGATTTGGTAGCGTATTTGAATCCTAATCCTTCGATTGAATCTAATACTTGAGTAGCTGTTTTTCTCCCGTATTTTTCTAATACTTTTGCAGAAATCTTTGCTACGTCTTTTTTGTTTAATTGTTGATTAACATATCCATAACCTTCTGGAAGAATATCATTCAATAGTAATCTTCCAACGGTTGTTTCAACAATTTCGTTACCAATCAACACTTTAATTTTATCTCTTAGGTGAAGTTGGCCGTTTTCATATTTACCAACTGCTTCGTTTTCAGAAGCGAAATATTTCACTTCTTTGTTATCGTTTACACCTGTTAAGTAGTAAATCCCCAAAGCCATATCTTTCTCTACATTTACAACTGGCTGACCATCAGCACTAAGTAGTAAATTACTTTCGGCAAACATTTTGTCTATTGCTTCTTCTATTGCTTTCTTTGACAATGGAACATGAACTGCCATTTGATCTCCATCAAAGTCAGCATTGAATCCTTTACATACCATAGGGTGCAGTCTGATAGCATCACCTTCAGTAAGGACAGGGAAGAATGCTTGAATACCTTGTTTGTGGAGAGTAGGAGCTCTGTTCAATAGAACTGGTCTGTTTTGAATAACTCTTTCTAGAATATCCCAAACTTCAGTACTTTTTGATTCGAAGAAGTGCTTTGCACTCTTGATATTAGGTGCCAATCCATCAGCAATAATTTCTCTCAAAACGAATGGTTTGAATAATTCCAATGCCATTGTTTTTGGAAGTCCACATTGACTGATTTTTAAGTCTGGACCTGGAATGATTACCGATCTACCAGAATAATCCACACGTTTACCTAACAAGTTTTGTCTGAATCGACCTTGTTTACCTCTCAACATATCAGAGAGGGATTTGTAAGGTTGACCTCTTGAGTTTAATACAGCATTACCAGGTCGATGATCGTTATCTACCAAGGCATCAACTGATTCTTGAAGCATTCTTTTCTCATTTCTAAGAATGATTTCAGGTGCTCCTAAATCAATAAGTCTTTTCAACCTGTTATTTCTGTTTATAACTCTTCTGTACAAGTCATTCAAATCCGATGTAGCAAATCGTCCTCCTGGAAGTTGGATAATTGGTCTTAAATCTGGCGGGATTACAGGTAACATAGAAACAATCAACCATGTAGAGTCGATTCCCGCTCGATACATGCCCTCTATTACTCTCAACCTCTGAATAATTTTTCTTTTCTTTAATGCTGATTTTGTAGTTTCTTTTTCTTCTTCAAGTTTTTTCAGCTCGTCTTCTAGATTAATTTTTTCTAATACTTTCTTTACAGCCTCTGCACCCATTTCTACGGTCATGAAACTTGTGTCGAACCCATACAATTTAGCTAAATCGTCTTCTGAAAGTGTAGATTTTTCTTCTAAATCTTTAATCAAGCTTGTAATCTCACTGTACTTGTTCTTCGTAGATTCTTCCTTCTGAGAAAAAATTGACTTCATCTTTGCTTTTTCTTTTTTGAAGTCGTTATTAATTTTCTCTAATTTGAACTCTACTTTAGATTTATCTTTAGCTTCATCCTTTACTTCTTTTACTTTTGTATCATATTCCTTTTGCAATTCATCAAGTTTGTCTTCTAATTCCTTTTTGATGCTTAGTGTTTCTTCTTCTTTTGCTTTCTTAATCTCTTCTAGAACAGTTTTCTTAGCTTCATGATCAATTTCGGTAACCAAATATCTAGCAAAGTAAATAACTGTTTCTAATTTTTTCTGAGGAATACCCAATAAAAGAGACATTTTATTTGGAACTCCATGTGAATACCAAACGTGAGTTACAGGGGAAGCAAGTTTAATATGGCCCATTCTCTCTCTTCGAACTCTCTTGTGTGTGACTTCAACTCCGCATTTGTCGCAAATAATGCCCTTGTATCGAATTTTCTTGTACTTTCCGCAATAACATTCAAAGTTTTTGGTTGGACCAAATATTTTCTCGTCCATCAAGCCATCAACTTCAGCCCTGTGTGTTCTGTAGTTAATTGTTTCGGCTTTTCGTACTTCTCCGTGAGACCAACTCATTATCTGCTGTGGTGAAGCTACTGTTATTTTGAGTGCTTTAAAATCTTTGATCATTTTTCTAATTAAGATAACTAATTAAAATATTTAATTACTCCTGCATAAGCTCTTCGGCTTCTTCATCAATCACCCCAGCAGCAACTGCTGAGTCGTCTACGTAGTCTTCTTTCAATTCTAACAACTCAGGATTTAATCCCAATGCTCGAAGTTCGTTTATGAATACCTTGAATGATTCAGGAATATTTGGTGCTTCAATTTCAGTACCTTGAATGATTGATTTGTATGCAGATGCTCTTCCAACAACATCGTCAGATTTGATAGTAAGCAACTCTTGTAAGTTGTGTACAGCTGCATGTGCTTCTAGTGCCCACACTTCCATCTCTCCAAATCTCTGACCTCCAAACTGTGCTTTTCCACCAAGTGGCTGCTGTGTAACTAATGTATACGATCCTGTAGATCTGGCATGAATCTTATCAGATGAAAGATGGTTCAATTTCACAACATATCTAGAACCAATTAAAACTTTCTTATCAAATGGTTCTCCAGTCCTTCCATCGTAAAGTGTTCTTTTTACATCAACGCTATCTTTTGGCATTAATTTCTCAAGAATATCCATGTCCAGCTGTGCGAATGGAGGAACTTCGACTTTTACTCCAGCTTGTTTTGCTTTTTGTGCAACTTCAAGCTCTTTCAATTGACCGATGTTCATTCTTTTTACAAACATAGGAGAGAGAACGATGTCTATTTTTGTTCCGTCCTTCAAGAATGGCATATCTTCGTCAGGCAAGATTCTGGATACAACACCTTTGTCTCCGTGTAACCCTGTAAGTTTGTCGCCAACAGAAATCTTTGAAGTTCTAGCAACCCAAACCTTTACTTGTTTAATAACGCCTGGGTTTAATTTATCACCTTTTATTTTGTCTAATAATTGCACACCGATAACAATACCTTCGTCTCCATGTGGAAGTCGAAGTGAGTTATCTCTTACATCACGTGCATACTCTCCGAAAATTGCTCTTAGTAATTTCTCTTCTGCTGTTAATTCTGTTTCTCCTTTTGGTGCAATAATACCCACCAAAATGTCCTGAGAACTGACAGATGCTCCAATTCGAACAATACCCTCATCATTAAGATTTCTAAGTGCGTGTTCGCCGACGTTAGGAATGTCTCTCGTTATTTGTTCGTCTCCAAGTTTTGTTTCTCTAATATCTTGAACGTATTCTTTGATGTGAATTGAGGTTAAAATATCTTCTCTTACCAATCTCTCTGAAATTACAATTCCGTCCTCGTAGTTATATCCATCAAAAACCATTACAGCGGCTGTTAAATTTCTTCCAAGTGCTAATTCACCGTCTGCCATTGAAGGTCCGTCTACGAGAACATCACCCTTTGAAATTTTTTGGCCTTTTACAACTCTAACTTGTTGAGAGAAACATGTGTTTTGGTTCGTTTTTATGAATTTGTCTATTAAATGTACTACTGGTTTTTTGTCACCATCATATTTAATTGTCAATTTACCAGCCTCGCTAGCAACTACAACTCCTGCTTTCTCTGCTTTTATCAACCTGCCTGATGATTCTGCAACTACTTTCTCATAACCAGTTCCGACAATAGGAGTTTCTGGCTCTAGCAGAGGAACAGCTTGTCGTTGCATGTTTGATGCCATAAGGGACCTTGTAGGGTCATCGTTCTGAGCAAAAGGCACCAAAGAGAAACCTAATCCAGCAATTTGTCCTGGATTAATATCTACAAAATCAAGTTGTTCTGTAGGAATATTTACATAAGAACCATCATATCTAGCATACGTATTACCTGATCGAAGTCTTCCTTTCTCATCTTTTTCCAAGTCAGCTCGACCAATACGATATTCTTTTTCACCATCTGCATCAAGATAAACTACTTCGTTCGTGACTACAGGTTCGACTTTTAGTGTATCAACACCCAGATCCTTAAGTTTTGCAATATCTTCTTTTGTTAATGCTTTCCCTTTTTTGAGTACCACCTTTTCTTTTGAATCCTTGACATCCTCTCTTAGCACATGCCCTATTAGACTTCTTGTATCAATTCTGGATGGAGATACATTGCTCAATACTCTGAAGTAAGGTGCCTCTAAGAAACCAAACTCGTTCACCCTGGCATATTTTGCCATATGTGAAACGATACCGATGGAAGGACCTTCTGGAGTCGTCACTGGACATAGTTTTGAGTAATGTGAGCTATGTACGTCACGAACAGAGAAAGATGCTCTTTCTTTTGTTAATCCCCTAGGACCTCCGGCTGTAATTCTTCTCTTTGTTTCTAGCTCTGATAGGATATTCTCCTGATCCATGTATCTAGAAACTGCACTACTTCCGAAAAATTCATTTAATGATGATGAAATTGGTTTAGTGTTTACCAACAACGAAGGAGTTACTAGGTCCTCTGCTCCATAAGTACTCATACGATCTCGTGTATTTTTCTCAACTCGTAATACTCCGATTCTCAATCGGTCTCCAATCAACTCTCCCACACCTCGAATTCTTCTATTTGCTAGCGAGTCAATATCGTCGATTTGTCTCTCGCCATTATTTAGCTGGATTAATGAGCGAACAACATGCACCAAATCCTCTTTATTTAGAAGATAATCTTCTTCTGTGATTGATGTATTTACTCCAAGTTTCTTGTTTAATTGGTATCTACCTGTTTTCCCAAGATAAAATCTCCTCTTGTTAAAGAAAATGTTATCAAGAAATACTTTTGCATTATCAATATTTAGTGAATCCTCAGGTCTTAATTTCCTGTAAATCTCTAATAAAGCTTCTTCTGTGTTTGTTGTGGTGTCTCTCCTCAATGTGTTTTCCAGCAATCTCAAATCTCCAATACCTGACATTGCGTTTTTCAAATCTCTGTCAGTTGAGTAACCGAGCGCACGAAGCAATGTTGTAAGTAACACTCTTGGTCTTTTATCTAATAACTTGATGGACATAACTCCATACTTGTTTACTTCAAAATCAAACCATCTTCCCCTTAGTGGCATAAGTTTTACAGCAAATAGAGGGGATTTTGATGTTGAAGTTTTTTGCTCAAAAAAGAGAACCCCTTCGGCTCTCATTATTTGCATTACTACTACTCTCTCGTTTCCTTTTACTACAAATGTTCCTCTTTCGCTCATTACTGGAATATCGGAAACAAAAAGTTTTTGTTTTTTAATTTCTCCCGTCTTTTTGTTTATCAACTTAACAAAAACATACAATGGCATCTGATAAGAAAGTCCCAACCTTTGTGCCTCTTGCATTCCCATATTAACCTCTCCCCACTCTAATTCCTCAAAGTAAAGCTCCCAAGTTTCTCCTGTATAATCCAAAATTGGATTTACTTCATGAAAAATTTCTTTTATTCCTGCTTTTATGAAGTCTTGAAAGGATTCGAGTTGAGCCTGTATTAAATTTGGCTCGATTCTTTCTAATTTATGTATTGCGAGGTTAATTCTTTCGTTTGTATTTTTCATAGTTGTTGCGAAAGTAATACACTAAAAATAAAAATCTTTGAGATTTCAAAGTTTTTTGTTATGCTAAAAATTCTACAAGTTTTCTAGGCAAAATTTCGTACTAGCTACGAAAACATTTAACTAAATAAAAAACACGCACTATGAAACGTGCGTCTATGTATATGTATGTTATTTAGTTAAATAAGCCAGAAAATTTAATAATCTTCAAGAGAATTTTTTGCTTAAGCAGCTTCCCTTATAACATAGAATTCGAATAGAAGTCAATACTTTTGGAACGTTTTAAGGCTATTTTTTTTATTAGATAATTACTCTTTACATATGATTAATTTTTACCTATGCTATTGGTATTAATTGAGAATTTTTAATATGAAAAAGTTATTATTTACGTTTTCACTGGTTGTACTATCTTTATTAGTCCTCCCAACTTCTGTTTATGCCTACACTGTTTCGCCTGATTCTGGATCTTATGCTCCTGGTGACGAACAAACAATCGCTATACTTGCTTCCCCTCCAGGAGAAACGTCTACATTACAGCTTAGACTTGCCGTTGTAAATGCTACCATTGTTCCTGGTTCGATAAATACTTCTGCTGCAGAAGAAAATGGATATCTTTTTATAGGTGTTTGTCCAGACAATACTAAGTATACAACCACAACGCTTTGTATAGACGTTGCCAAAACGACAGGAATGATTGCAAATGGAGATTTGTTAGGTCAGTTTAAGATTAAATTTAACTCCGGTGTTTCTTCGGCCACACTAGTTACAAATACTGAAAATGGTTACTTGATTGGTAGTAGTGTCCAACCAGATGAAGGTAGAGGTCTTGGATCCTACCTTGTTAGCGTAATAAATACACCAACACCTACAGATTTGCCAGTAACAGG
>CALMQQ010000077.1 GCA_937871845.1 uncultured bacterium | reverse complement strand
GATCCGGCTAGTCCGGAGGACTTGCCCAGTCCCCCTTCAACTTTAGCTCAAGCTTTGCCTTTCAAGCCATTTAAGGACCCGTATGAGCAAGAATATGCATCACAAGGTTTCATCGCTATGCGAACTTTCCATCTATATCAGCGAGGATCTCTTGGTAAGAATCATTGTATTGTTCAGATGATGACTCGCTATGGTGATATCGTGTTTATCAAGTTCCCAAAGATGATCATCTTGGGAGAGGAACGTGCTGAAAGAGTCCCTCTCAACACAGCTGGACCACAATTACGATGTCCATCACGGGAGTTCCAAAACTTGATGATTGCATCGGATGTAGTGACGTTGTTTGATGGAGGATTGATCTACGATGGTAAGATTTACTCGGAAAGTCAAGAATCAGTAATCAACATTATTGCTCCTTACATCTACCCACTATATCATCACGACGAGTCCCTTGATTTTGAAGATTTGGCCTTCAGAGCTCGAGATTTCTCTGCCTTTCTTGAAAAGAGCCTTAAAGATGAGTTGGATGCACGTAAGGACGCTCTTGTTAACAATTTGCACAGAATGATCGAAATGATTGAAGGTCATCATCAGCAAGTGTCTCGGATTGATTTCCATCGCACTCAAGAAGCCAATGTATTGTATCGTATCTTTGGTCGTAATAATAGGAAAGGGCAACCAATCCCTGATCCGACAGATTTCCATCGAATTAGGCATCTAACAGAGACGATGGTAAGATACACCTCAGCCCATCTCAGTCTTTGGTGTGCGTTGGATGAGAAGTTTGCCGATGCTGGTAAGATTTTCGATGCTTCAGCACCGGTAATTTACCAGCAGTTTCAAGACGATTATCCGGAGATAGTGTCACGATAATGAGAATCATTAAAATGTCAAGTTGATAAATTTTCGGATTCTAATCACATGCAATGCATACCAGATGATGATCCTGTTAGTATGTTAATGTAGAACTACATTTATCGATAAAAGAATCTCTCGACTCCAATGAACAACAAACATACCACTACTGTCAGTGATATCAACAACAATAAGAATTGTGAAAATGAATAGTAGTTCTGACTTTGAACCTCCATTTTACTTATTATGAAATGATCCAATAGGATCATTTAACTTTAGGGCTTAACCGCGCCGCTGTTTCTAAGAAACAGCTTAAGCAGTCAGAACCGGTGGGGTCATCGGGGTCGCCAAGCGGCAGCACGAGCGCCAGTAAGCCCACAGAAGGAACCCAACCAGGATCAGGAACGGGAGGCAGCACACAAGCGCCACAGTATCCATCGAACGCCACACGTAGAACGCGTGGACGAGAGCAACGACAGCAGCCGCGACCATGACGTAGAACGCGGTGTGATGATCGTGAGTGCGGTAGAAGAGCCAGAAGGCCACGGCGAGCAGCACAGCAACGGCAACGAAGGTACCCAGGAGCACCATCTGGCCGACGTAGTCAGATGCGCGGTATGCACAGGCAGTTCCATACGCTACAAGGCAGAGCACGGCCAGAAGCACAAATCCGGCGAGAGGACCGGACTGAGAAAACTCTGGCCAGCATTGGTCACGGACGTACATAGAATGGTCCTTAGCAATATAGCAAAGAACAGCGGCGGCAAGAACGGCCGCGCCAAGCAGAATCGGCACAACATTGTCGTTAAGGCGAGCCCAGTAGAGCGAACCATCAATCGAACGAGAAACCTTCATCGGGGTGCTGCGAGCCAGCTGAGGCGGGCAAGTCGAACGCGGAGATGCATTGACGGACATCTTACAGGATATAACGCTTTTTAGAGTGGAGATGAAAATTTTTGAATTGTTGAAATGTTAGTTTTGTTGCTTTTTGTATTTGTTAGATGATGCTTCCTGAAGACTTCGAATTAATGCCTAGAACAGCGTTCATATCTAAACTCGACTTAGGAATAAATGAATCTGAAGTTAAATTGGTAAGACCGAAGTATGTTAGCTCAATAACAGCTAGCTGCTCAATCCCGTAACTTAATGTATCAGATCTATAAACTCGATATACAGGATTAGAAATTGTGTTTTCTGTTATCCAGTTGATTATATCCGTTGGAATTAATGGAATTGAAGTAGCGTCTCCGCAACAAGTTAGCCCTCCTGGGAGATACGTGATGACTTCAGCATGGCCTTGAACTCCAGCTATCAAATTAAGAATCTCTTTTTTGTATTCCTCGATTAGGGCTTTACACGGAATGTACAACTCGTGATCTTCAGTAAATGCCGTTCCGGTGTCGACTAGAGCTGTTCTTAATAAAACCCAGTTCTCTGAAAATGTAGGAACTGATGCCGTAGAATTTTGAGGAATTTCCGAAACGGCTTTCTTAAGATACTCTAGTTTTGTTAATGATGTGTTTGTAGGAATATTTGCTATACTTGACAAGACATTTCTTACTTTAACAAAACGTTGATCGGAGTGTTGGCTGTTCATGTCATCTAAGAGTGGGATTAAAGAGTTAACATGATCATGTATAAATGTTTTGACTGTGAGATCGCTTCCAGGAATCTCATTAACCATTGCTACACTAAAAACACCCAAAAAACTAGAATATAAATTATAGAAGTAACTTATATCTTGTAGTTGAGCAATACTGCTATGTTTAGCACAGTTATAGTACATATAGAACAATGCTTGAAAAGCATCAAACATATTATTGATTGGACTTAGCACAGCCTCTGATGGAGTAATGCCACCGCTAACGATTCCCTGAAGTGCACTAAATTCTGAACGCATAAGTGTAATGATCTCAATAAGTCCTTGTCCAGGGAGGTAGATCTTGTTTTGTGAAACCAAGTTGTTATAGTTAGTTAATAGTGGAGTAAACCAGTCATTGGGAATCTGTGTTTGTAGAGTTGTATGAAACCCTTCAATGAGCGTCTTAAACTTAGTCGAGTCAATAAATGTCCATGCTGGATCTAACGAAGATGCCATCCCGGAGAAAACAGACTTATTCTGAATAACTTGAACGTCAATATATCGCCAGTTAATGCCATTATTAAATACATCTGCCTGTTTCCCCATCATCAAAACCAAAGGCCCAGGGTCATTATCTGGGGCCGGAATGCCTCCAGGAGAAAATTTAGCAATAGTCAATACAAAAGCATCGGATTCCTGATTCTTTAATCTGATATTGACACCTGTGTTAGATTTCTGCTTATTAGCGTCAAAAAATTCGGCTTCAAACACTTGTGATTCAGCGCCATGATATGTAGTGTCCAAATAAGAAAATCCTATCTTAACAGTTGCTGTATAAACTGAAGCTTGAATAAGATCAGGTATACCAAAATAGGGAGGTAAAGTAACATAAATTGGTTCCGCATCATTAGTGTTAGGCGCCGCATCATTGTTAGGAGCCATCGATAAATAAACAAGCTTTGTAGTACTGTCACATGCAGCTGGCTCACATGACGAGACGTAACTTTCGATGTAATTGACAGGGCGATCAATACCCTTTGCATCGATACATTTACTTAAAGCTTGATAACGAGAACCAAATAGAATGGTTCCGGTACATGCTCGAATATAGCGCTGACCGTCGATAATATTAGGTTGCATACATGTAGGAATGTATTGCATTTCTGACAACACCGGATTGTTATTATTGTTGTTTATAATGATCTGTCGTCTGGGTATTCCCAAGACTTTATCACTTATTGGAGGAACATAATAGTACTTACACTTGGTGTCAACATTTCCTTGATTAACATAAGAATACTGGAGATATTGTTCTCGAGTTAATGGGACAACACTAGAACCGGTGATCTTATTCCCAGACACTATCGTTGTAACTCCAGCTGCATCGGAATCTAATGTAAAAACATAATTACCATCGGCAAAAACACAATTAACAGTGCTGTCGGTGTTGAAAACACATGAACTTGCTAACTCAGCGTCATCGGCGTTCTGCGGTGTATGAACTATCCATCCCCAAGCTGAAATGAAAAAGCTGTTAGGATCATCGAGGGTAATAGTCTTTGAAGTTGGTCCAGGTTTGGCGCTAGTAGCAGCAGGTGTTTGTGTGTCAGTATAAATCTTCTTTGCCAATAGAATCGGAATACCACCAACAATAAAGGCTAGAATTAGAATCCCCAAGATAATAAATAATGTTAATTCCATGCTTTTATTACCGTATCAAGGTGTTTTGAGGAATTATCTCACGAATTTTCGGGAGATTTTGGTTCTCGTAAAGATAGGTATTCGAAGATGGTTGATAAAGACTACTGATCTGATGTATGTTGAAACAAATTTTGTTTCAACATTTATCTCGAACATCATATTCGTATAGTCGAACAAACCATAGTTAAAAATACCTTGAAGAAATAAAAATAATTCCTGAAATAATAGATTGAATGATCTATGAGTCGCTTAAACATAACCCAACAAAATCTAGCCATTTACCAAGAATGAATGATCTCATTAGAAAGTATCGTGTTGATCAACCCGGAATTGATGGAGCTACGTTCTCAACAACTCAAGATCCATCGGGACATTTCAAGGTTGCATGGGCTAAGGTTACGAGCTTCTGGAAAGACTATTGTGAGTTATTCTCAAATTCACCTGATGTAACTGGAAGGTCGTGTATCTATGAAGTTAACTCGAATGAAGCAACTCTTCGAATAATGATGCGGTTTGTGCATCCGAAGAAGACAGAAATTGTAACAGAGGAGTTCTTGTGTAATGCTCTCGCGATTATTCAAGAAATCATCAAACAATACATTAGCTTTTCTTCAGGTGATTCGGCAACAGGTATAGAAGGAGATGAAGACAATTTGTTCATTACAGTAGTATCGAAATCAACTACCGGTAGTGCTAATGGGCCACCTGATGGTAATCTCAGAACAGAAGTCGAGTTTAAGTTCCCCAAATGTCGTACATCTCAAGTAATCTTTAATGATAAGATCATCGATAAGATTATAGCACAATTTCGATCTTGGAAGGTGATGTCGACATTGAAGACAGAACCTATTGGCGGTTGGGAAACGATCATTCAACCGATGAATACATACTTTCCAATTCATGGGACAAGGACTAGCAATGATTCTTGGAGTATTCCATTGAAGATGTACAAGGTTAGCCCTTTAGTCCCACTTCCTCTAGAAAAGGGACAAGAACTTGATAATCAAGACATCTACAACTATTTCGAGCACACTGAACATTCATGGTTGAAGACTCGAGCAGCTGGACAGAAATCGATTATCGATAAAGCCCCGGAATCAATCGACTTTACACCATTGATGTTATCGACGTTCTTCTCATCTGAGTTTACAACTTTTCATTTCATTGAAGATGGAGTTTTAGACAGCGACACTGATGCTGGCGCGGGTAAGACAAGGGCGGAATCAGATATTTCAAGCCATGAGCCCCAAGATATGGTCCATCATCTCATTCCAATGATCTCGAAAGAGCGTCTTAGAAATGATATGTATTGGACCGAATTGGGTCGAACTTTATTTAATATTTTTCGTAGATTCCCTGATACTGGTTTTGATATTTGGAATACGTATGACCCTCATCCGGAACCACGTGAGGACTATAATCGAGAGAAGTGGGAAGACTTTGCCGAAGACTCTGGTATTAACGATCATTTATCTCATCGAACCCTTGCTGCTTATGCTCGAGAGGATTCTCCAGATCGTTATGTTGAGTGGCACAAGCTTTGGATGGAAGATTCAGTTAAGAAGTCAATGTCAGTTATTGAGAATGATGTTGCAGAAGTGCTTTATCGTTATTTGTGGCTTGATTATATGACCGTTGAAGGAAATGTTTGGTACCGATTTGAACCTGGTGGAACCAGACTCACAAAGATGTGCGGAGCAACTAAGTTCCTACAAGAAATACCCGGCGTAATCAAGTTATATTTGAATCTTCGTGATTCACTCAATGAAGATCAGATGAACATTCATAACAATAAGATAAAGAAACAAGCCCAAACTTCAGCTGATATTATTCAAACAATCATTAAGAAACTTGGAACAACACAGTTCCAAAATGCGATGGTAAAGCAATGTTACATTAAGTTTCATCGCGATCGAGTAGCCCAACATTTTGACACCAACCCGAATATTATGGCTTGGTCAAATGTAGTGACTCATTGTCATGGAAACGAGGTCGTTGTTCGCAATGGTAAACTTGAAGACTTTATGACCAAGACAACAGGTATCTCGCTAGAGACTCGATTGTACACTTGGGAGCATCTGGCTGTTAAAGAGCTGATGGCTTGGTTCCGACAAATGTTTCCCGAACCAGACTTTCTTGATTACTTCTTGAAGATTTGCGCATCGTTCCTTTACGGTTTCAACGCAGAAAAGTTTTTCATCATTTTCTCTGGAAAAGGAGACAATGGGAAGAGTCTTGTCGCAAAACTTATTCAACGTGTATTGGGTGATTATGCGATCGACTTTCCAGTTGAGATGCTTTCTGGCGTTAAACGAGATGCATCTGGTCCTTCACCCGAGTTAGCTCAGGCTCAAGGTTCGCATGTTGCATTCTCGCAAGAGCCAGAATCAAGCGTGCCACTGAAGTGTGGTAATATTAAGCGATGTACTGGCGGTGATCGTTTCTTCTGCCGTAAGAACCGTGACGATGGAGGCTCCATTGAAGCAATGTTTAAGTTGGTCTTTGTTTGTAACATTATTCCGAGAATTGAAGGGGCTGATACAGCAATGGTCAATCGCCTTAGGTATCTACCGTTTTTATCGACTTATTGTCACGATGCACCAGATGATCCAGAAGAGCAGAAGCGTCTTCGAAGGTTCCCAATCGACGTACAGTTTGTTGACAAGTTGAAGGGATTTAGGCGCCCTATGGCATGGATTATGTATCAGTACTTTGGAAGGTACCGGAAAGAAGGGTTGAAGTCGCCGAAGATTGTTGACGAGTTTACGAAGCGCCATTGGAAGGATAATGATCCTTATGAGCTGTTCTTTAGCGAGTTCTGTATTAAGACTGAGGAGGATGACAAGCTTATGATAACAACGGTGTTTAACAAGTTCAAGGCTTGGTTTAGAAATACATTCCCAACAAGTCCTCCCCAAGATGTAGCAACAATGACGACACATTTGTCAACTGAGAAGCGTCTAGGCGATCCGAAGGGTCGTTTCTGGATTGGTTGGAAGTTACGTGCTGACGATGCGCAGCATCAACAACAGTCCAAGTATTCGAGTGATCGAAAGAAGAAGGACATTGCATGAATAGATGTAACTATAGTTACATCTAATAGCTGTATACGAATAATTAATCTACAAATAACGCATCAACTTTTGTGTACAACTCTTCAAGACTCGTATCATTAGCGATGACAAAATCAACTGGAAGAGTCATTATAGCTGTTTCTGATGGATGAACACTAAATGAGTTAACTTCTATACTTGAACGCTCAACCCGAATAAACTTACTCTTCGGTTTATAGTTCTTTAAACGCCTCAGCTCATTTTCGAATCTAATGTCAGAGATGACGAATCGTCGGCGATCATAGAGACTCTGCTCAGCGATTTTGTTAATGAGCACAGCTACCCAAAAATCTTCACCAATATCAGGCAACAACCCAGTAATTGTATCACGAACCATTTCGGTTCCTACAAATTGCATGGCACGTCTTGGCGTGATGTTCCATCGAGAGTCAACAACTTCCTTCAAATCACCATAAAGCTGGGCATCATCAAAGCCAAACAACACTTGACACATTTGCTTAAGTGGGCCCGCCAAAGATAATTTTGTGTAGCCATGATTGGCAACAAGATAGTCAGCAACGGTGTCTTTCCCGTTAAACTTCTGGCCAGTAACTCCGATAATTAGTGGATACATTTTTTGTATCAGTTAGCACTGATAGTTAGATCAATTATCCTATCGGATAATTTGTTTACTTGCGGAGTGCTGGAAGGACGACCTTCACGAACACAAACCCGGCAAGGACGGCTAGCGCCAGAATGACGAGCAGAGTCATGAGACTAATGCCCGCCGCTGCGACCGGAGCCACAGTGCTAGGAGTCGTCGTTCCCATACCATTCCGAGCCATGACCTTAGCGGCCTCAGCACGGAACTTGTCACGGATCTCCTTCTTGAAGCGCTCGATCTCCGCCGGCGTCAGGTCAGACAGATCCTGGTCAGTGATATTGTTGAAGAAGAAACCAACGGGATCGGCCTGAATCTGCGCCAGTACAGCACGGTACTCAGCAGGGCTCGTGAGAGCACCCTTGATACGCTCGTACGCCGAGCGGACCTTCGAAGACACAAATGTCTTATCAATGTCCGACTGTAGCGATACGTCAAGTGTTACAGCGCTTGAAAGCACTGCCGATCGAAGCTTCAGGAATGCATCAAGGACACGTACAGCCGCGTTCACCTCATAAGTCACCTGGAGGTCAAGTGCGCTCTTCAGCGTCTG
>CALMQQ010000076.1 GCA_937871845.1 uncultured bacterium | reverse complement strand
ACAACATATAAATTGCCACTTAAGGATGCTTTCAATATGGTAATTAGTGGGGAAATTACTCACTCTGCTTCTGCGGTATTGATTATGAAAGCTTGGAATTATTTAAACAACTAAATTCTGCTTCGCAATCTCAGATAAATTCTTACGTTTTGACCAGATTCTCTCGGTTTTAGTCAAATATTGTTTTCTTAATCGAAGGTTTTTAGGTGTAACCTCAAGAATCTCATCCTTCGCCAAGAAGAACAGAGCAAATTCTAATGTTAATTGTTTAGGAGCTTTAAGCTGTATTTGAGTAATCTCTGCCTGATTTCTCCTAACTCCTGATTTGGCTCTTTCTTTTGTGGGATTAACTTCTAGATCTTCTTCGTATTTATTGATTCCGATAATCATACCCTCATAAACTTCAGTAGCTGGAATTACAAATAATTCTCCCCTTTCCTGAATCGTATTCAGTGAATAAGCTGCAGTTACTCCAGTATCAGAAGAAACTATTGCTCCTCTTCTGAAGAACTCAACCTTTGGACCTTGCTCTACGAACTCTAACATCGAGTTATGCATAATCAAGTTACCTTTGGTTTCGGTAATAAGGATATTTCGAAGTCCGAGTAGATTTGAAGTTAGAATCTTGTATGAAAAATACGTTCTGCCTGCATCCGTGTCCATGGAAATCATTTCACCTTTTCTACCACTTACAGTGTTTAATACAGTTCCACCGTATTCTTCAGGTACTTCAATGAATAGTTCCTCAAGTGGCTCATATTTCTTGCCATCAATCACTTTCGTTATGACTTCAGGTCGTCTCACTTGAAGTTCGAATCCTTCTCTACGTAATTCCTCAAGTAAAATTGAGAGTTGTAAATCCCCTCTACCTGCAACGTAAAATGAGCCCTGATCTGTTTTTTCTATATTTAAAGAAATATTTTGTACTGCTTCTTTTTCAAGTCTTTGCTGTAATTGCTTTGCGGTTACAAATTCTCCATCTTTTCCTACAAATGGAGAAGTATTCGCTTCAATTTTGATCCTTACAGAAGGCTCCGAAATTTCAATTATTGGTAATGGATCAATATTTTCTGATGTACTAACTGTTGCGCCAATTGCTCTTGAATCGATTCCAACTAAGGCAATAATCTCACCTGTTGCAGCTTTATCAATAGGTGTAAATCCCAGACCATGCTTTACCATAATCTGCTTGACTTTACCCCTTGTGAGGATTTCAGGTTTTTCTGGACCAGGGAGTGAAACTACAACACTATCTTCTAACTTTATAGTTCCACTCAAAACCTTCCCGATTAGATAATTTCCGATGTGTGAATCGTAATCTACGGAAGTAATCTGGAATTCGAATGGTGCTTGTGCATCACCTTCAGGAGCTGGAATGTATTCAATAATCTTATCGAGCAAACTTTTGATATTTGCTTCTGAATTTGTGTCTTCTGGAATTTCATCCCATACTTTTCCGTCCCTTGCTATAGCATAGAATACTGGAAATTCAAGTTGATCATCCTCTGTAGCCAAAGTTAAGAATAAATCTTGAATTCTTGATAAAGTCTTAGCTAAGTTTGAAGCAGGTTTATCAATTTTATTAATTACAACAATTGGTTTCAACTTGAATTCTAATGCTTTTTTCAAAACAAATCTTGTTTGAGGCATAGGACCTTCTTGTGCATCAACGATTATTAAACAACCCTCTGCC
>CALMQQ010000075.1 GCA_937871845.1 uncultured bacterium | reverse complement strand
CATAGAGGTGTGCGCTTATCATTTTGTCTTCTTCTAGTCTGTTTTCGTCAATATTTGTATCAAGGAGGTAAAGAGAAACTCTACCAATCTTTAATTCCCAAGCTTGTGCATAGACAACGTGATCCTTGATATCAATTTGGACCTTCAAAGTGCTTCCAAGTTTATCTTTCACTAGTGTAAGAGGGAAATCTAAAGGATCTTGTGTAAGATATTCATCGAGTTGTCTTCCATCTGACGAAAATCTTTGGTGGAAATATCCTTGGTTATAGAAAATCCCAATTCCAACAACAGGAATCCCTAGATCGCTGACTTCCTTCAAATAGTCTCCAGCTAATACTCCGAGACCTCCTGAATATATTTGTAGCCAGTCAATAAGTCCAAACTCCATGCAGAAATAAGCAATTGGGTTTGTTTTTAATACTTCAAACTTAGGGTTTTCATTTACAAATTTATCGAACCAGGTATTACGTGTTAAATAATTATGGAGTCTTGTTGAACTGTCGTTGATACTTGATGAACTATTTTCTACTAATTCTTCAAGTTTATGAGATCCGAAATCCTCTAAATGGCTTTTGGGGGAAGGGTGTCTTCTCCAACCTTCTTCAAACTCATCAATGACAGGAAGGGTAGAGTGATAATCCCATGAATAATATAGATTATCGAGCACATGGAATAGTTTTTGTTTAGTATCTTCTGACATATAATTACCTTTGTGAACTAACATTATGCGTCAGAAAAAAAATCACTGCAAGAAATATTATTGATTAATTCCTCCAAATTAATAAATGTTATAATAGCGAATATGAAAAAATTTTCGTTAAAAAAATCTTCAAAAACTAACAAAAACCTACCAAGAATCAACAAGGTCTTGTCAATAATCTTGTTTTGTCTATCCATCTATATAATGGTTTCTCCTTTTATTCCTGAATTAGAGTTGATCCTGAATCAAAAACAAGATGAAACGCAAGGTTTTGTTTATAATAGTACATCCGCACAAGAGGCAGGGGTTGACGAAGAAAAGTTAAAGCCAATACCGAAAGAGAATAGAGTTGTTATACCAGCAATAAATGTTGATGCAGAAATATTAGAAGGAGAGACAATAGACATTCTCAACCAAGGACAATCGTGGAGAAGACCATTAACTTCTACTCCTGAAAAAAATGGAAATACAGTAGTTGTTGGGCATAGGTATTTTGGTCAAGGCAAAAATACCTTTTACCACCTTAACAAACTAACAGTGGGTGAAGAAGTTATTGTCTTTTGGAGAGAAAAAGAATATAAATATAAGATAGAGAAGGTATATGAAACTAATCCTCAAGATATCTCGGTGGAAGCTCCCACGAAAGAAAACGTACTTACACTTTATACATGCAGTGGATTATCGGCAGAAAAAAGGCTGATAGTCGTTGCCAAGCCTATACTGGAATAATGAAAGAATATCATAAAACTATTATATTAATAATTCTAATACTTATAGCAATCGGCTATATTATTTATATTAATTACTCCTATAATCAAAATTTTGTAAACAATCTATAAATTATGGAAAATCAAAAATTAATAATAAACGGTCAAAATTTAGAAGGTGAACAGGGTAATATTGAGATCAAGTCACCTTGGGATTTACAAACATTTGTTTCTGTAGCATCTGCTAGTAAGGCACAAGCAGAAACTGCTGTTGATAGTTCAGATGAGGCTTTCCAGACTTGGAGATACAGTAATCTTTCGGATAGAACTGAAATTTTTACCAAAGCAATTAAAAGTTTGAGAGAAGACTCAGAAAGGTTATCACAGTTACTTCATAAAGAAATTGGGAAATTTGAAGATGATGCCAGAAGTGAGATAAATAGATCCATTGATTACATGGAGCTCATGCTCTCTGCGATGAAACACTGGAAGGGCACACTCTATTATGGTGATATTGATCCAAAATATCCACGGAATAAGAAAACTGGGATTTACTCAAGAGTACCCCTTGGAGTTGTTCTGGCGATTTCTCCTTTCAATTATCCAATCAACTTGTCAATCACAAAAGTAGCACCTGCATTATTATCAGGAAATACAGTTGTTCTCAAACCTTCTACACAAGGTTCGTATACAAGCTACGAATTCTATAAACATTTTGTGGATGCTGGGTTACCAAATGGCGTTCTAAATATTGTGAGTGGTAGTTCGAAAGAAATCGGCGATCCACTTTTGACGCATCCATTGGTAAAATTAATTGCATTTACCGGAAGCACCGAAGTTGGTAATCATATCCGTAAAGTATCTCTTGGTGTTCCTCTGTTGTTAGAGTTGGGAGGCAAAGATATTGGAGTCGTAACAGAAAATGCAGATTTAGAGTTAGCCGTGAAGGAAATTGTCAAAGGCGCATTCTCCTACTGTGGGCAACGTTGTACTGCACAGAAGTTAGCAATAGTACATAATTCGCAATATGACGAATTTACTCACAGAGTTGCAGAAGAGGTAAAGAAATTAGAATTAAATCCTATGATTGATGAGTCAGCTTCGAACTATGTAATGGAATTATATAATGATGCTACTTCAAAAGGTGCAGAGGTAAACGTATCACCAACCCATGAATCAAACAAACTCTCACCAGCAGTTGTCTCGAATGTAAATCCAGATATGAGAGTATTCTACGAAGAGCAATTTGGTCCATTACTACCAATTGGAAAATATGAAACAGAAGAAGAGCTAATCAAATTGGTAAATGGTTCGCCTTACGGTCTACAAGCAAGTCTATACACAAAAGACATCAACCAAGCATTCAGATTGTCTGACAAATTAGAAGTCGGCACAGTTCAAATCAATGCCAAACCAGATCGTGGTCCTGACAATTTCCCGTTTGGAGGAGTGAAAGACTCAGGTCAATTAATGCAAGGTACGATTGAAACACTAGACTTGATGACGAGGGGGAAGATGGTGGTGGTAAACACTTGAAATATTTAGAATTAAGAATTCAGTAACTTTTTCTTCTCGTCTGTTCT
>CALMQQ010000074.1 GCA_937871845.1 uncultured bacterium | reverse complement strand
GTTCAGCTTCTTGTTTACTTTTACCTTTACCTTCTCCAAATACTCTATTTACAATTTTTACAGACATTATAAATTCTTTGTCATGGTCCGGTCCGACTGCGGATTTCAACTCATATATTGGTGTGAAATTAAGTACTTCTTGAGAAAGTTCCTGTAATTTTGATTTTGAATCAATATCAAGTCTATTTTCGATAATCTCATTTAATTTGGGAAATAATTTTTCAATGACGAAATTTCTAGCGATTTTGTACCCTTGGTCAAGATAGATTGCTCCGAGTATGGATTCAAAGGTATTAGCAAGTATATAAGGTCTAGTTCTGCCCCCAGTAACTTCTTCTCCCTTGCTCATGAAGATATATTCGCCTATTGTTAATTCAAGAGCTGTGTCGCCTAAGCTAGTAGTTTTTACAAGTGCCGAGCGAAAGCTGGTAAGTTCTCCTTCTGGGCGTTGTGGGTGCTGTAGGAATAGATATTCGGTAGTAATTAACTCAAGTACTGCATCACCCAGGAACTCTAGTCTTTCATTGTTTTCAATATCTTCAGAATGATTCTCATTTAGATAGGATCTGTGTGTTAATGCCGTTTTAAGTAGTTTTTTGTTTATAAATTTGATTCCGAGTTTTAATTCTAGCTCAGAAAGGTTTTTTGTGTTTTTCATTTTATGTATTTTGATTTATTTTCAATTAGGTTGCCAAGCACTCCACTGATGAATTTTCGACTCTGGTCATTGCTAAATTCTTTTGTGAGTTCTATAGCTTCGTCTATCGCAACTTTCTCAGGTGTAATATTTAGTATGAATCCTTCGAGAATTGCGATACGAAGTATTTGCAAATCCATTGTGGCAATTTTATCAATCGGCCATTCGGGTGCTAGTACTTCAATAATCTCATCAATTTGTATCTCATTAACAGGCATCCCCTCTATAAGTTCGCGAAACAAGGCTTTATCGTAATCTTTGATTTCATCTTCCTCCAAAATTTTATTGATTGGAAATAGCTCTGTATTATTATCGTTTTGGTCTAGGTTTTGTTTGTGAAAATAGAGTTCGAAAATTTGCTGGAGAGCTAAAATTCTAGCGTTATGTCGGGAATCTTGCACAGATTGTATATTTAACTAACTTTTAATACTTTTACACCTTTGAATGTACCGCATTTTGGACAAACATTGTGTGTAAGTCGTTTTGAACCACATTCTTTACAAGTTGTAAGTGTAGGTTCTGAAAGAGCGTGATGTGCTCTTCTTTGGTTTTTTCTTTGTTTCGAAATTTTTCTTTTTGGTAATGCTCCCATTTATCTATATTAATCAATAAACTCGAACTATTTTATCACAGAAGTATCGCAAAATAAATGATTCCTGCGCATTTAGCTTAATTAGTACGTTCAAAGATAGTAATTTTACTCAATCCATACTTCTTTTGCCAAACATTCTGACCAATTAATGCGTTTATATTAATTGTTTCGGGATAAATTTCTTTGCTTGGATATCTAAAAATAATGTAACCATTTACTTTTGTTACCATTAATGATGATTTAACAACTTCTAATTTCTCCTCTAGTTTTAATGGGAATGGCGGGTCAATAAAAATTAGTTCAAATCGATTCCTACAATTCTTCAGATAATCCTGAACTCTCATCTCAAGCACATCAATTTGATTCTCTAGGTTAGTTTTTTTTCCGTTTTCTAAAATCAATTTAATTGCTTCTGAATCATTTTCTACAAAGGTTACATGTTTCGCCCCACGACTAAGAGCTTCGAGACCAATTGCTCCACTTCCTGCAAATAAATCAAGGCATGACGCATTTGTTAAGACTGGAGCGAGTGTGTCGAAAAGGGAGATTTTAATCCTGTCTGTGATTGGCCTAGTAATCCCATCTGCAACCAACAATCTGGTGTTTTTGGCAATTCCGGCAGTAATTCTCGACATGAATTAATTGAATAAACTTACTCTTAATATAATTAATGTCGGAACAGTTGTCACTAGCAATACTAAACCGGTAGAAAAGATTGCATTCGATCTAAAAACAAAACCAGTAAGTATTATGGCGATGCATGCCACAAAAGCTAGTAATGAAAATAATGATAAGTTGTGCAAAACTTTATAATTATTCATGGGTGTTACGGATATGCTCTATTATAGCACGAATGCCATGTTTTTAGTAATTTACAAATTGGGGATTGATTTGTTGTGAGTTGTTTTCGCGCGAAGTTGTGGGAATGGTCCATTGGCGGACTATCTCGTATACCACTATACCGTAACTAGTAGCAATATTTAGTGAGTGTTTGGTGCCATGCATAGGGATTTTAACCACTTTTTTACATTTACTTAATAAATCTTGACTCACTCCAGAGATTTCGTTTCCAAAAACAAGAGTAATAGGTTTTCTAAAGTCTGTCTCGAAGTAGCTCACTGCGTCATCTGTTATTTCAACGCCTATTATTTCTGTCGTTTCTTGGCAATACTCAATAGCTTTTATTTTATCTGGGATATATTGCCATTTAACCGATTCCGTCGCTCCCAAGGCTGTTTTAGGTATTCTATTGTGCGGTGGGTATGGTGTAATCCCTGTAAGAATTAACTCTTCTATTCCTGCTGCATCTGAAGTACGAAAAATTGAACCGACATTGAATGCAGATCGAATATCTTCGAGTAATACTTTGACAGGGAAATTCTTCATATCAGTATTAATATTAAAGCTAATATGATTCTGTAGATGGCACTTATCATTATGATGTTTCTATCGATTAGTTTGTTGAGTAATTTAATCGCGAATATTCCGCTTAAAAAGGAACTTAAAAAGCCAAAAAATAAAATCGCAATCCCCTCCCCTGTCGGATTATTTATATACTCTATGGATTTTAAAAATAAACCTGCCGAAATTATAGGAATACTTGCAAAGAAAACATATTCAACGAGTTTTTTCCTGTCTACTTTAAAGAATAAACCTAGTGTCAACATAGTCCCAGACCTAGACATTCCACGGATCAAGCTTAAACCCTGCCCTACTCCGACTAAAGTTGCAGATAAATGGGTAATTTGAGAAGTTTCTTTATTCCTTTTCGAATAAATAT
>CALMQQ010000073.1 GCA_937871845.1 uncultured bacterium | reverse complement strand
GAGAGCTAGTGTGATTTGATGACCAGTACTGAAGTTTGACACTGTGTCTTCAATAATAACTAATTGTGCTTGATTGATTGCTAATACACATTTTTTATAGATTGCTTTAATATCTCTGACATTTAAATCCCCATCATTAATTTTTTCGCCGGTGTGTTTGAGCCAATCTCTAGTTAAAGTGTGATTCTCTTGAACGAGATAATCTCTAATTGCGAAATATGTTTTCTTGTATCTGTTGAATTCCACAGTGGAGGCGGTGAAGTATATTTTCATATGTGGATATTATGTGCATAATGTGCATATATTTTACGACTCTGTTATTTTATAATCAAATTAATTAATAAATACTCATGGAAAAAATTGATGAATATCTGGATAAAAACCTGAATTATGTTCCTGCTGTTGCTGGATTTATGGTTAAAGATGGGAAGGTATTACTTGGGTTGCGAAAGAAAGTTTCGAATGATTTGGGTAAAGACCTTTATGCAGGAATAGGGGGGAAAGTTGAGGTGAATGAATCTACGGATGAATGTTTAGAAAGAGAAATATTAGAAGAAATTGGAGTAAAAGTCACCAAATATCAAAAACTTGGCCAATTAAAATATATTAATCCGCATAATCCCAAGTGGGATATGGAAGGACATTTCTATTTAATTAGAGAATGGGAAGGCGAACCGCATGAAACAGATGTTATAAAGCCAATCTGGTTTGACATCGAAGAAATCCCAACTGATAACATGTTTAGTGATAATAAATATTGGCTAGACTTGCTCTTTTCAGGAAAGAAGTTCGAAGGGGGATTTTTGTTTGGTAGCGAAAAAAGTCAGGTGGAGGAGTATAGACTCATAGAAATATAATTCTACAGACAAAATTCTAAAAAATAATCTTCAAGAGTACTCCTATGACTGCAAGTTGTTTCGCTAGACATCTTAGTGATACTTAATTATCATAATTTATGAATATAGAAATATTAGTTAATTTAATTTCTTATATAGTTAGGTAAAAATAACATGAAACACTTCGTTAAACTCAAGTTGTTATTCTTATTATTTATATTTGGTTTATTTTACATACTCTTCGTATATTTCAACAGCACCAACAAAGATATTAAGAATCCACAAACAGCATTCGAGTCTTTGCAGTATCATACATGTCCTTATACATTGAAAGTGTCTGGGAAAAATATATCTGCAGATTGGATAGGTGGGGCTTACATAGTAGGCGAGGAAGGATACTATTGGATAATTAACAATTGTGAAAAATTTATTGAGTCTAGTCCTCCCATACTCTCAAATTTAGGAATTGCCCCAATTGATTTCGAAGCCTTCGATCCTGCTACTTTAATGGCTGGTGCTTTCAGGTTCGAACAACCCAAAGATGACCGCAAACCAATTAGTTCTTTTGGAGAAGTAAAAGAATATAATTATAACTATTCTCTTTCTTTTGATTTTCTCGAACCGGGAACAGATGTAATAGCAGCATTGGATAGTGAAGTACGTGATATTTCTTTCGATATGATTAGTTCGAATTATACATTAATATTATCTTATAACGACATTTATCAAATATATTATTCTGGTGTTTTGGACTTGCAAGTATCTGAAGGTGAAAAGGTTAAAGCTGGTCAAGTATTAGGAAAGCTGGGATTAAATGATGAAGGGGCCTTAGCAAACTTCCAGATAAGAATCTCTAAAGAAAATTTAATTAACGACTCTACATTATATTATTGTCCCCTTCAATTATTGCCCTCCGAAACCAAAGCAGAATATGAATCTAAATTAAAATTATTAATGGAAGAGTGGGAAAATTTTATAGATAATTCAATGATTTATGAAGAGTTGGATTATTCTATACCTGGTTGTATCAATGAGTTTAAACTATACAGACCAGGGCCTGGTCCCGTTCCTCTCTAATTCAACTCTTCGAGATAAGTGATTTAACTACATTTATTCTATAGAGAATTAAAGTGTGAAAAAGGTTGGCTCGTATGAGAATTAATTTATATGGTAATATTTAATTTACTTTTAAATTTTATAAAATGTCTAGTAAGGTTCTAAATTTTTTTGAATCGGCTGGTTTTGGTGTTCTTATGGTTGTGATATTTTGTCTTATATATTTTATCTCGACTCCTTTTGTTAAAGTATTTATGGGTGATATCAGAGAGTTTGACCAAGTGCAGACCAGTACAGTTTTAACCACAGTATATATAATGCTATTAATACTATCCCCACAAGTTTGGTTCTTCTCCACGTTATATTTCTTCGATAGAAATAAAAAATAGGAATTTAGAGAAATCAAGGCAATGATATAACTCATGTTAAAATGAGTAAATTATTATCATTCATGGACCAATCAGAATTCGAACAACTTGTTAAGAAAGGAATAGAGGAAATTCCTCTGGAATTTAGACAGAAATTAGACAATGTTGCCATCTTCGTCTCGCCTTACCCAAATCACGAACAACAAATGAAGATAAATTTAAGACCGGGCTGGACTTTGTTTGGACTTTACGAAGGTGTGCCCCTGACTAAAAGAGGTACAAATTACGCAATGGCTATGCCTGATAGAATTACAATTTTCCAAGGACCTATTCAAAATGCTACGAGAGGAGATGTTAATAGAATGCGTGATGTTGTGAAAAATACAGTTTGGCATGAAATCGCACACCACTTTGGGATGGATGAGAATGAAGTGCGTGAGGCTGAGAGGAAGAGGGGTGTGGGGTATTGACTGCCTCCGCGTCTCTCCGTGGTTTAACCGCGGAGTCCCATTTTTCTTCTCACTTGAACTTATAGGTCCTACGAGATCCCGTGCTTAAAGCACGGGAAGAC
>CALMQQ010000072.1 GCA_937871845.1 uncultured bacterium | reverse complement strand
GTTGTTAATAGAAACTATCGGATTCTATTAATAATCGGGTTTGTCATCGGGTGTGTTCTTAATGAAGAGACTAAAGTAACTTACCTTACCGAAGCAATTGTTGTTTTAAGTATCATTAGTTTTATAATTGTTCCTAGATTTGGGGTGGTTTTGTTATTCATGCTTGTTGGATTTCTGCGAGTAGAATTAGCAAATCACATATCTGAAGATCATGTAGCGTTTCATTTAAATAATGAAGCAGAAATCAGAACTACAGTAATTTCATATCCTCAAATCAGAAACCAAGAGCAGATATTAATACTAAAACCTATCGAGTTGAACATTGATAAAACCCCGGTAGAGATAAGAGATGGTTATATGCAATTAAAGTTATCCAGGTTCATAAATATTGGAAAGGGCGATTTGTTGAATTTTTCTGCTTATCTTGAGGAACCAGAGAATTTTGACGGATTTGATTACAAGGCACATCTTAAGTCTCAGAATATATACGCTTTGGTAAAGAATCCAGAAGGTATGGAAATTTCGAAAAATCAATCACTTTTTGATTCAGTTATTTCCAAAATTAGGACTAAGATTATACAAGACATAAATCAATCATTTCCTGATCCTCATGCAAAATTACTTGCAGGTATGTTAATTGGTACAAGAGAGCAATTCAGTTCAGAATTTGCTAATAATCTATCGATTACCAGTACCAGTCATGTTGTTGCTGTTTCTGGATACAATATTTCTTTAGTCAGTTCATCAATACTGAGATTGTCGGGATTCATACACAGAAAACATCTGATTTTGCTATCGTTTGTGGGAATAAGTATTTTCCTTTTATTGGTAGGCTTAGACAACCTTCCGGCTTTTAGAGCTGGTCTAATGGGCTTCGTGATGTTAATAGCAATGATGATTGGTAGGAGAGGAGCGGGGGTTTTTACTCTTTTTTTAATAGCGGGTTTTATGCATCTACAAAACCCTTTTATCTACAATTCTCTAAGTTTTCAACTATCGTTCACAGCGACTCTAGGCTTGATGCTATTATCTACAAATTTAAACTCATTATTATCACGAATATTCAAGAATAAGTTCAATATGGATGAGCTCGCAACTACACTTTCGGCGTTAATAGTTACTTTCCCGATAACTTTCTCCAACTTTGGAAAGATAACCGTATATGGTTTACTAGCAAACTTATTGATTGCCCCTTTGATAGTGTTTATTACGTTTTCGGGCATTCTTTTTATAGTTGTAAACAGTCTGTCTACTGGAATTGGGTATTTAATTAAGATGTTTTTGTGGGGACTACTTGAAACAATGGTACGTATTGTAGACGTAATTGCTATATTTCCATACTCAGAACTTAACTTTAGTGAGAACCTAACACTGGTAAGTGTATTCGCAATAATAACTATTGTTATTTTTGTATTTGAATTAAATTATAAAGAGTTTCTTAGTAAAAATGATTAAAAATCTTTTAGTTGTTTTAGTCGTGTTCTGTCAGATAATTATTAACATAATTCAATATGGTGACGATGGTTTAATGTATTTGCACATGCTTGATGTGGGTCAGGGAGACGCATTTTTGTTACGCACACCTGACAAGAAATACATTCTAGTGGATGGCGGACCTACTAGTGAATTGATTGATGTTATGTCAAAATATATGCCTTTTTGGCAGAATCAAATTGACTTAGTTATTGCTACACATGGGGATTCCGATCATATTGGTGGATTAGTCGAGTTAAGCGAAAGATATGCTGTGAACCGTTTTATTTATAACGGAGAAACTAAAAATACGCTTATTTACAAAGAGTTAATAAATAATATAACAGAGGACAATATTAATGTTACTATAGCCAAAAAAGGTCAGGAAATAATAGTTGGTTGTTGTACTAAAATAGATGTTTTATGGCCTGATTCTTCCGAAATAGAAGATAGTAATGATCAATCTGTCTCTATACTCCTTAAATATGGAAATTTTGAAGCATATTTAGCTGGAGATTTAGGTTATAAATACGAAGAAATAATAAGCAAGAGTTTGGTAGGAGATATAGAAGTAATGAAACTAAGTCACCATGGAAGTAGAACGAGTACTTCAAGTAAGGTTCTCGATAGAATTAATCCAGAAATTGCTTTAATTTCTGCAGGTAGGGATAATAAATTTGGACATCCGCATCAAGAAGTAATAAATTTACTAGATAAAAATAAAATTATTCAGTTTCGCACAGATATGCATGGCACGGTGAGCGTTCGAAGTGACGGAGAAAATTATGATATCGAGACCGAGAATGGTAACAAATAGATAACGCAGAGTTGGTGTTGTGGTCTGCAGGGTCTGGAAAAGTGCTATATTCTATTCGCACATATGTGGGTATTGTTTGTTTTCGCAATTAGAACTAATGGGTGGTAAAAGTTTGAAGCTGAGGTAAATTCTGATAGAATTAGCGTTATTAAAAATACTATTATGTTTATTGTACTAGACGGAATTGATGGAGCAGGTAAAGGTCGTCAAAGATCTGAGCTTGTGTCAAAATTATCAAATAATAAGCAACAGATTCAAACAACAGATTTTCCAGACCACCAAGGTGAAATTTATAAAAATGTAATCCATCCAGCATTACACGAGGAGATTAGTTTAAGCCCACAAGCCTGGTTTTTGGCATTTGTCCTTGACCAACTAATGTGGAAGAGCAAAATTGATGAAACAATCGGTCAAAAAGATAAGCATTTTATCAGTGATGGATATTTTACAACTACATTGGCCTATCAATGCAAGTTATCTAACGTTATGAATGTTGAGGAAGCACTTGAGCTTGCTGATAGGTTTGGAGTCCCTAAGCCAGACTTGGTGATTTTTATTGATGTCGATCCAATAGTCGCAATGAGTAGGAAAATGATTGAAGAGGGACATGATGAAGGATTAGATATTTTCGAGAGAAATATCACTAAACAACAGAAATTAAGACAGGCGTTCACTGATTTAGCGAAAGAAAATATCTGGACTGATTGGGAGATTGTAGATGGAAACCTCTCAATTGAAGAAGTTAAGGGTGCAATTATTAAAATCTTAAATAACAAAAAATTATTAAAAATATGAAAAATTATCCAAATATAGAAAAAACATTTTTAATGATAAAGCCTGACGGAGTTAAAAGGGGATTGGTTGGAGATATTTTTTTTCGATTAGAACGTGTTGGTTTGAAGCTAGTCTCAGCTAGGATGATTATGGCAACAGAAACACAAGCCAGAAAAAACTATCCAGGGACAAAAGATTGGTTAGTAAAAATGGGCGAAAAAACCATAAATAATTATAATTCTGATCTTAAGGCAGTCAAAGAGGATCTCGGTACTACTGATACACTTGAAATTGGAACCAATATTTACGAAGCACTTGTTAAATATCTTATGGAAGGGCCAGTAATTATCTCGGTGTGGGAAGGGAATCATGCGGTTAAAGTTGTCGAAAGGATTGTAGGAAAAACGGATCCTACAGTGGCGGACATTGGAACAATTCGAAGCGATTATGGATTTGATACTCCTCAGTTTGCAGTAAAATCGGGCAGGATTGTATTTAGAACGCTAATCCATAGGTCCGACAGCTCTGAAGAAGCAAAGAGAGAGATAGAACATTGGTTTGGTAAGAATTATAAATATTTAGGAGACTATATACGTACAGATTATACAGACTCACTTTAATTGATTTATTCATAAAAATGGAAAAGACACTAGTAATAATTAAACATGATGCAGTGAGTAGGGGATTAATGGGTACGATTATTTCAAGATTCGAAAGAGTAGGATTAAAAATGGTGGCATTCGAATTTATTCAAAGTACGCAGGACATGGGGCATGGGCACTATCCAACAACTGATGAATGGTTTCAAAAGGTTGGAGAGAGAACTTTAAACGATTATCTTGCAAAGGGTATCGATCCAAAAGATGAGTTAGGCACAGACAGTCCACTTGAAATTGGTAAACTTGTCAAACAATGGAATGTGGAATACCTCACACATGGACCTGTCTTAGCTATCGTTTTTGAAGGCCCGGATGCAGTTACACTAGTTCGTAAGTTGGTAGGTAATACTATCCCATCAAAAGCTGATCCTGGGACGATTCGAGGTGATTTTGGAATGGATAGTATAGAAATGGCTAATAAGCAAAAACGACCTCTTTACAACTTAATTCACGCCAGTGGCGAGATATCAGAAGCAGAGGCTGAGATTTCTCTGTGGTTTGGTAATCAAGAGGTGTTTGATTACAAACTACATAGTAATTCCATGACTGGGGTATATGGTAAACTAGGAAGTTAATCCTCAACTATTTTTAAACATTCTTCCAGTAATAATGGAAATTTAGTGTATCCGGTTTCGGTGTTTAAATGTCCACCTTTTTCAATAATCATTTCCTCAACGTTCAATTTTTCTGATAGATACTTAAGTTCATTTTGAGGGACATATGGATCATCATTACCAAAAATAATAGATATATTCTTCGTATTCTTGCGTATCATATTCATATCTATATGTTTTTCTTTTAGAAAATAACTATTCAGTTCCATTCCGT
>CALMQQ010000071.1 GCA_937871845.1 uncultured bacterium | reverse complement strand
AATTGGTTATCAGAATCTTCTTTCAGTTACTTCTAATTGTACAATTTCAATTATCCATTAAGAGGATTCGTGTACTTTTATTAATGCTCTTCCCAAACCATCGATTACTCCTACAACCAGCGCATTCCCCATAAAAAATGCTCTTTTTGTATCGCTATGTCCTTTTGTATGATTATCGGGAAACATACATAATCGTTCCAATTCTATTGGAGTGAGTCTTCGGAGCCCTTTCGGTGTTTGTATTACATGTTTAAATCTTGAAGGTGAAGAACCTCCTTCGCTCGTAATAATTGTACGTGAAGGTTTATCAAGTGGGTCGGGAAATGCAACAGCGCCTTCTTTGTATATGAATTCGTAACCGTTCGCACCCTTACGAGGCTCATTCTTTGCTCCTTTGAGATAGGCCCATCTATCTAAATCTGTTTTTGAAATAAAAAATTCGTCAGAAATTTCATTCAAATCTTTTATTATAATATCATTTAAAGTTATAGTTTTACCTATGTATATTGGTTTAACTATGGCCGTATATGCAGTGCCGTTAATCATTATTCCTGAATTTGCAAAAGGGGATTTTTTAGGTTTTGTTAGATTAAATGTGTTTGATACAACAACAGGGTCCGGATTAATTTCTATCATGTTGATTTGGCTTAAAACTTTTGCGGGGAAAGATTGCTGAACAACGCCTTCCTCTTCTAACCATTTAAGTGGATTGATTTTTCTGTTTAATTTATTGAAGATGTTAGAGCCCTGCCGATAACCTATAATAAATATTCTTCTTCTGCGTTGAGGCATTCCGTAATCAGCAGCATTAATTACTCTCCATTCAACGGAATAACCTAGTTCACTTAGTGAGGATAAAATGATTGCAAAATCACGTCCTCGTCGAGAGGCAGGTGAGGACAGAAGTCTATCAACATTTTCTAGTAGTAGATACTTAGGTGCTTTTTTCCCTTGTTTCTTTAATATTTTATAAATTGACCACCACAGAACACCTTTTTTTCCTTCAAGACCAGCGGATGCTGATAAATTACGTGCAACAGAATAATCTTGGCAAGGAAATCCCCCAACTAGTAAATCATGTACAGGAACTTTATCTATTACATTTGCCACATCAATATTTGTGAATTCTGAATTCACTACATCATTTCCAAAGCGATTAACATAAACCTGGTGAGCGTGTTGTGTCTTTGTAGCAGGTTCCCACTGATTAAACCATATTGTATTATAGTTCTCGTGGTATGATTTGCGTTGTTCAGGGGTTCCCTCAAGGCCGAGTCTAAAACCTCCAACACCAGCAAATAGCTCCACTACTTTTATTTTTTCCATGAATCAAAACAATATTTTATATGAATACTTTATGATATCATTAATTCTAATATGGATCAAGATATGGATTAAGCATATTAAGTTTACTAATTATAATATTTAAGAATCTATTAAAATGAATTCCAGGTTTGATGAAATTTTGAAAATAGAGGGTAATCCACCTAGTCAAAGTGTAGTTTATGAGAAAAGATTAAATAGAATAAAGGAGGCGATTAGCTGGCCAACTGGCACATTTGAGAATAAAGAGTATACCACAATTTGGAGTGGTGAACAGGGATATGAAATAAAATTAGGTAAACCTGGGAAAGAGTCTCAAACAAATTATGCAGGACAGTTAAATATACATGATATGAGACCCGATATCTTTCACCATGGAGAAAATCTTAATTTAGCGGCAACATTCGGAAATGTCATTTATGACTTAGAAGAAGTCGCACGAACAGATAGATACTGCGTTGAATTATTAGCTGTGTTATTTTTTAGATCCGCTTTTTTGTTAGACCACAAAGAACAACGTGATGAGACTGATAAAGTTTTCTTCCGATATGAACCAAACTTAGAGGTAGTCAAATATATCTCTGAGAGAATTCCAGAATTACATGGGATGCCTCCTATTGTTTTTTTGCAATATATAGATGCAATAGCGTTAAATGAGGATGTAAAGTACTACTCTAAAGGTAAAAACTTAAAGCATCAAAATACAGGAGGAAAAAATAATTACCTGACATATGTAATGATAACAGCTGTAATGACTGGAGATTTACCTATTAGTGCAATAGCAAGCAAGTTGTTGCGTTCAAATGTGTCAGCGATAAGTAATAAAGATGCATTAAATGTTTTACCACATCTAAGAGGAGGGAATTTACTACCATAAATAGAATTGTAGCAATTAGTTCAAAACAATAATAAATTCAAAGAGCTCCCCAAAATTGGGAAGCTCTTTTTTTAATTTCTGTGAAGCTTTTGTGAGTCTTCTTTAGACTGAAACTGATTTCACATCTTCAGCATGGTTTTCTGAAAATATATTTTCCACTAGAACTTCTTCACTACTGTGTGCTGATACAGCAACGAGAATTCCACCTTCTTTAATTCTTTCTTCGTAGACTCTTGCATCTTCTTCAGGTAAACCTAATCCAGTTAATGCTCCGATTAAACCACCTGCTAGGGCTCCGGTTGCAACTCCAGATGTTACTGTAGCAGCAGCTCCAGTCAATCCCAACGCAGCTGCTATTGGACCACCGACGAATAAAGCTCCAATACCTGGTAATACAAAACTTGCAAGTAAACCAGCTAATCCTCCTAATATTGCACCCGATGTAGCACCTGCTACTGCTCCTTCTGCGACGTCTGAACCAGTCTCTTCTGCAATTCTTTCTCCTTCTGATCTATCCTTAACTACGATAGAGATATCTTTAGGATCGTATCCTTGAGATTTAAGTGAATTTATTGCTTCTTCTGCAGATTCACGTTCTGCGAAAATTCCGAAAATAGTATTTGCCATGGTATTTGCCTCCTTGTAAAAAATAAAATAAAAAATATAAATCTATCTTTCAACAAATAGTTTCGTAAACACAATGAACTCAATTATTAATAAGCATAGAATAAGTTCGTTACTTTAATAATCAAGTCCCGGTTAAAGTTTAGAAACTATATCTATAATAACTTTAGTGAGTTAAGGAAAAATTTAAGTTTTTATTGTGATTATATTTATTTGGAATTTTATGTTTAAATGCCAAAAGAGGA
>CALMQQ010000070.1 GCA_937871845.1 uncultured bacterium | reverse complement strand
GGAAATTTTGAGCAAAGTGACTTGGTTCTCGAACATCAACCACTCTACAATAACTATACTTTCAACAGATTTAGAACTAAGTGGATGAAATGGATAGATGTTCACGCAAAGTTTTTTTATAGAGAAGACTTCGATAATTATAATTGCAACGAAGAAGTTTTGAAGAGATTTCAGGATAGTATTGACAAGCAAAAGAAATATGCCAATCCAGTTCTTGCACCGCTTTGGATGATACAATCAATCGTGGTCTCAATGCTGAGGCATGGATATTGGAAAAGTTTTAGCACCTGGAAAGTAGCTTTACTTCAGGGATTATATGGTTATTATTTATGTATCTATATTTGGAAATATCGTAAATGAAAATCTCAATTTTAATACCTGTCTATAACGAAGAGAAGGCAATCGGAAAACTCCTGGACTCGATTATGGATATTGAATATCCAAAAGATGATTATGAGATTGTTGTAGTCAATGACGGATCTACGGACAAAACTGCAGATGTAGTGAAGAAATTCAAGGGAGTAAGATTAGTAAATCATCCGAAAAATCTTGGTAGATTTGATGCTCGTAAAACTGCAATGAATGAAGCAAAATACGAAAATCTGCTTTATGTTGACTCTAGGTGTCTGGTACCAAAGGAGATCCTGCGAAACCTGAAAAATAAAAAAGATAATATGATAATTGGTCATAGCAGAGGACTGGAAAAAGAAACAATTTTTGAAGTATTTTATTCTGCAATTCGAAGGCAGTTTTTCAGGAAATATTACAGAGAATGTAAACAAAGGATAGTACTGACAAAAGAGAATTTCGATGTATACCCCAAAGGAACAACTATATTTTTCATAAAGAAACCAGTATTTAAGCATATAATTGAAAAATATGGACATACCTTTAATCGTGAGTCTTCGGAAGATACCAGACTTTTCTCTTACATCCTAGAAAAAGACAATATAGTTATTGACCCTGATATCTGGATAATTAACTACGGCCGTGATGATACAAAGAAAAGCCTTTATCATATTATTGAAAGAGGGTTACACTTCACTGACTATTATCTAAAAAAGAAAAGCCTCAAGCATTGGATGATATTGTTGTTTCCTATTTTTGCTCTGGCTGGTATATATTTGGTTTGGTGGCTTTTTGGAATAACATCAATAATTCTATTAATATTGTTGTGGTTAGCGATCTCTGTTTATTTAGACCATGTTCCTACAAGAAGTATACAAATATTTATAATAGGTCCGGTTCTAGTGCTATTGTATTATTTCGGTATTCTCAAAGGGCTTTACAAACTGCTTATTAATAATTCTCCGAAACAGCTTTTGGCTCTACTATTTACCTTGGTGATACTTCTTGGCGCAGGTTATTATTTGTACAAAAATTACAATGATTTCAAAATTATTCTGGAACTAAAATATTGGCAAGTCATTGTCCTCGCCGGTTTTAATTTGATTTTACTCAGTATTAATGGATTATTTTCTTGGTATCTTTACAGACAATTCGGTGTAAATCTTGGGAAGATTGAGAGCATTGCGCTAGCGACTGCCACAAGTTTCGCGAATACCTTCCTCCCTTTCCGAGCTGGTATGGGAGTGACTGCACTGTTCTTAAAAAGAAAACACGGATTTAGGTATTCTTCGTTCGCCACCACATTAGCAGGTTCTTATGTGATTAATTTTTTTGTAATAGGCATTTTGGGATTATTATCTATGCTAATAATATATCTGCGAACATCTTCTTTCAGTATCCTCGTGGCTTTAGCATTCCTGGGACTTTCCCTAGGATCAATTCTTGCGGTGTCTGCAACCAAACTATTCTTAAGATTGATACCTTTTGAAGGTTTTAGAAGTAAAGTTGAGAGTGTAGTGGAAGGGTGGAATACTATCTCAAAATCACCAAAAAGAGTGGCAATCATGAGTTTAATTACTGGCCTCAATAGCTTGGTAGTTGCCTCATTGTTGTATTTCCAATTCAGATATCTTGATATCACTACAACGAAAGGAGAGATAGTTCAAATCTGGGATAATGTCTTTTTATCATCATTTTCAGTATTATCAATATTTCTTAACATAACTCCATCAGCACTGGGGATAAAAGAGGTGTTGTTCGCTTTTGCTAGTCAAGTAATAAACATCCGTACACAAGATGCTATAGTTGCATCCGTTCTGGATAGGATTGTAAATGCCTCAGTTCTTTTAATAGTAGGTCCAATTTCTCTTTTGATTTTGAAGAAGTTATTGAAAATAAGCGGAAAAGAAGATTCGGAAATTATTTAGTTTTATAAATATTTAGAATATTCGCGTTATCCCTCTCAATAGTGTCTATTAGTTTCGTATCCATTGGCACAGGCTGTAATTTCTCGTAGAAATCATAGGTAATAATGTAGTCTGATTGCTCGTATTTGTCGCTATACTTCGCATTTGGACAATAGTATGGAAGATAGATACTGACAAATGGTCCAGAGATTAGTTTTTCCTCATCTTCCTCACACACTTCTATTATTGCTTCTGCTTCTGCAAGTCCTTCGGGATAATTAGAATAAAGTTCGCTATTCTGCTGCAAACCTCCTGAAATCTCATTGAAGTATGTAATCTCATAGGGAAAGAGTCTAAAGATTGTATAAGTTTGATATATACTCCCTAGAATTATAATTCCGATAAATAATTTACCGAGATAATCTTTCCTCTTTACTATTAAATTAATTCCATAAGCTAGAAATATTCCCAGAGGTGGAAGGAAAATTAATAGATGTCTGAAATTGTAGAAATTAGTTTCCTTTATAAATACCGATAATA
>CALMQQ010000069.1 GCA_937871845.1 uncultured bacterium | reverse complement strand
AGACGTTGGAGTTGGTTCCGTACTGTTTGTTGTATCTCCCGTAGGTTCAGGTGTCGGATTTGTTACGGTCTCGGCATTATCACCTGTCACTTGTAGACTATCTGGAAGGTACTCCGCAATCTTTTGATTAGCCAATTCAACCATATCTCCTACAGAACCTGGCCTTTCTTCCTCATTGATTCTAAATTCAAGAATTCTTGTATCGGGAGGGATATTGTCTCCAGAAATTATTTCATAGTCAGAATTTACAGCTGTACTAATAAACAGTTGACCTTCAACATCTATTAATGCAACACCTTGATTCTTGATTTGTGTAGCGACATCATCGCCAATTTCATTTAATGTGACGTATTTATCATTCGATGTTAAGAATTCATCCAAATCGATTTTTCCTTCTTCTATCAGTTTATCTGCTAAAGCCTTTAATCCCTCAATATCTTCAGGAATATCACCCGCATCGATTCCGTAGAAATGAGGTCCCCCGTGAAGGCTTCCTGTTATTCTCCCCGAGGAATCAGCATTAATTTCGAGCGTGTAGTATGTTCTCTGTTCCTCTACACCTTCATTATTTATTTCGTTAAATGTTTGAGACCTCAATGCAACACCATGTTCAATTAGTGACTCTTCTGCCAATTTGTTTGATTGAGCAACTTCTTCAGATGTTGAATTTTCAGATCCACCAAAAATCGGAATGTTTGTCGTAACTACATCAGACCCTACTGTGAATTCTGTGTCAGGTATCTCCACAGTTGGAGAAACGATATCTTCAGCAGAATCGCTTTCATCTTCTACTCCATCTTCAACTTGTTCGTCGACAGTTTCCTCTGTAGTAACTCCTTCTCCGGTTGATTCATCTTGAGCAATTGGTCCAACTGCCCTCAATCTCATGTCTATACCAATATCTTCTGTCAATTCCACTAAAGAAAGCTCACTTACAATACTTTGAGGTCCAGCCATAACTGTGAATTCCGTTTGTTCTCCTATTACTGATCTGGTTTGATTGGAGCTTGTAGTTACTATTACGAATTCTCGTTCCTCTCCATCAACCTGAAGAGTGATAATAGGTAGTTCCCCTTCGTCTAATTCATTTAAGTAAGTTTGTATTTCTGATTGTAATGTTTGAGGCAAATCTGACAGACTTGTTGGTGCTGTTGACTGAGTACCTGAAGTTCCTAACGTTGTAGAGTTGTCAACAACAGTAGACATTGAGACTGGTGAAATGTTTGTTCCAGAAATCGGCTCAAGTTCAGGTACGGTATCAGCGTCTATTGTGCGACCAAGAGTTATATCCACGGATGCTTGAGCATCTTTATAAATTTCATCGATATGTTCTTGAGTCATCTTCCCATCTGAGAGATCTTCAGTTTGTTCAGCACTAAGCTCGACTAGGAAAATACGATTATGCGTACCAAGATTTGAATCACCCGGAATAGTAACCAATACAAATTTGTTTTCTACAAAAGTAGCGTTTTCTCCCTCCTGTTCTACAACATTTAATATTCTAATACCTGAACCTGCTCCAGAATCATTCAAAATTTCACCATCAACAACTCCGTTTAAAGATATAGAATATCCGCTATTTAAAACACCGGGTATAGAATCTTCTACTAAATTACCACCCTCATTAATTATATATGGAGTTAAATCTTTGATATTACTTTCGGAGATGACGAGTTCAGAGAGCATACTATGTGGTTTCAAGACTAGTACATCTTGAGGATTTGGGTACCCAGAATTGTTATAGAATCTCTCGACCTGAGTTTCATCGCGGCTAATGGAGGCTACATCAAAATCTTCATTAGGTGAATTATGAGTATATACAATATTACCCAACATTGTTGTAAATGTCTGTGGCTCTCCAATTATGAGCTGAACACTTTGACCCGTACTACTTGGTAGGGTTAGTAACCCATCATTAATAAGCTCTTTTAGCTGATCCCCTGTTAGAGCTGATTGATAATGATTTAAGACATCATTCCATGTACTGAATGTAATTGAATTATTTGAGCTTAAGATATTATCTGTTGCATCTGCGACTGCATTGATTTGTTCATTAGTTAGACCTATCTCTTGTAACTGCTCAATACCCTCAGGAGATGGCATTTGATTGAGGATTTCATCTACATCTAAAGTTACTGGTGTATTTGAGGGAAACCTTGATAATTCAATTTCTTGTGTAAGTAAACCATCTTGAACAACCTTTTGTCCATTTTCTTCGGTGATATCTGATTCATTTATCAGTCTCCACTGGTTATTCTCAAGAACAACCAATCCATATACAATACTACCCTCAGCTGTTGTATTATCCCCATCGATATCTACTTTTAAACTTAGCGTTCCATAAGGCAAACCATCTGTTTCATTGAAATATCCTTCAGATGGAATTTCTCCTGTAATAACTCTTCCTGTTTCAGGTAAGTTATCAAAAGGGAACGCTGTTTCACCATTTGATAAAACGACACTAGTTCCAATTTCATCTACATTTTCAATCTGAGTTTTAAAGTTATCACTATTAACTATATTATGTAGTTCTGTTTTTAATTCATCAACGGGTCTTCCAATCCATTCATCACCTTCTAAAAATTGCGATGCATAAATAATATTGTCAGGAGCATTTCTCAAATCTCCATCATATATAGCATTCTCTCCGTCGACATCAGGAACGACAGCATAGACAACCTGTACGACAAATTCATCCTGCGATGTTCGCATTGTTCTTATGAACAAATCATCATCAGATGGCAATCTTTCTAAGTCTATATCGCTTACAAATAAATCTATCACTTTTGCGTGTTCAGAAGTACCTAAAATGACAGGTGAATGATCTACATGATTATTTAATTCGTCAGGAACTGGGGCAAATATATTATCAACAACTTGATAGAATAGGATATCTTTTTCCAGATTTGCTCCCGCGATAGGGGTGTCATCAATTTTCCCACCAACTAATAATAAATCGTTTTCTTGATATTGGCTATGATTGACGTCACTAGGAATATAATTTGTTCGTACATTTAGTTCTCCTGTATCTGTTAAGCTATATGATCGCGCTGCAATAGTAATACTCTCTTCTTCTGGATGATTATTTAACCAATCCTTTACATCTCCATAAGTCCATCCAGCATATTTGGATACTTCGCTCAGTCTATGTTCTAACTCTTCTTCTGGAT
>CALMQQ010000068.1 GCA_937871845.1 uncultured bacterium | reverse complement strand
TGTTATTCGGGAATAATGCATTGCCGATAACCCCTTACTTGACTCCATTCGCCCTAGCCATGGTACTATTCACAATTGCCTATAGTCTTGTTACTTATCATCAAGCACGTAAAGAGTACGCATTTTCTCTTATCGGTATAGTCACTGCTATTGTGCAATTTCTATTTCTATATCTTTTTCACTCAAACATCGGTCAAGTTGTCTCGGGAATGCTTCTAAGTGGAGCTTTCTACTTGATAACTACACTCATAATGCACATCTATTATGAGAAGGTAATAGCTATTCAGTCAAACTTGGTGGATCTTTGGGACTTGATTGTGAACCCCAAACGTCCAGCCTTTGGAATGGACACTGTTAACAAATTAAACATTCTAATTTATAACTGGAGAGACACAAAACACGTATGGGCAGGGGGGGCTGAAGTATATGTACATGAACTTGCAAAACAGTGGGTAGAAAAAGGTAATCACGTCACTGTTTTCTGCGGTAACGATGGATTATGTGAACGTCATGAAATTGTTGATGGTGTGAACATTATACGCCGGGGAGGATTTTATACAGTATATGTATGGGCAATCCTCTACTATATTCTGAGATTAAGAGGAAGGTATGATGTTATAGTCGAAAGCGTTAATGCTATGCCCTTTTTCACTCCACTTTTTTCGAGGATACCTAAATTAGCCATAATCCATCATGTACATAGTGATATCATCTTGAAAGAACTTAAGTTGCCATTGACTCGTATTCCACTCGCTGTAATTACTAAATTTATTGAGAGTAAAGTAATGCCGATTGTTTACCAAAACACTCAAATGGTTACCGTTTCAAAATCAAGCAAAGAAGATATGGAAAAGATTGGTTTTGGAAAGAATAAAGCAATACAAATCATCAACCCCGGAATCGATTTAAATATACTTAAACCTAGTCCAAAATCAAAAACACCTACCCTCTTATACCTTGGCAGATTAAAGCCATATAAATCTATTGATACACTTATCAAAGCAACTAATGAATTGAGAGAGGTTTTTCCAAATATTAGAGTGAAAATTGCTGGTTTTGGAGAAAGCCGAAAAGACTTAGAAAGTTTGACTAGAAAATTAGGTCTGCAGAGATATGTAGAATTCCTAGGAAGGGTATCAGAAGCAAACAAAGTCCGCTTATTAGGGGAAGCTTGGGTATTTGTACAACCATCAACCTTCGAAGGTTGGGGTATCTCAATTTTAGAGGCCAATGCTTGTGGGACACCAATTGTGGCTTCAAGGGTCCCGGGACTCATAGACTCTGTTAAAAATCCATCAACCGGTTATACTGTAAAAGTAAAAGATGAAAAAGCATTTGCCGAAGCAATCCAAAAACTATTGCAGGATAATAAATTAAGAAAAAGATTCTCTGCGAACTCAATAAAATGGGCAAATAATTTTGGTTGGGAAGGCAAAGCTAATGATTTTATGAATATTGTACTGCAAGAGGTACATAACGCAGATACCGTTCACTTGTTCGGGGAACAGTTACATAGCCGTGGTGAGAATGTTGACTAAACAAATCAAACAAAATACCCCAAATCAGAACTTCCCTGAAAAGATAGAGCATTTTTCCTTTGTTCACAATCTCGGAGAATTTGGGAAAGATTCTTCTTTTCACTTCGCACTTTATAGGGACACTGAAGGGAATGAATATGTCTGTAAACTATTTAAGGGAAAAAAGAATAGTCTTAAGTACAGGTCGATAAAAAATGAAATATCTGCTTACAAAGCTCTTAATCAAAGTTCTCCAACCCTACAAAGCCCATTAGGTTTCGAGATTTCAATTCCAAAAATCTATAGCACTTATGAAAACGATGAGATTGTCTGCTTTATTATGGACAAGGTGTCAGGAAACTCCTTAGACAATGAGTCAATTGACAGAATAATTCAATCCTACCAAGCTATAGCAGAATATTTACTAAAATTTTCCATAGAAGCTGATTTAAGTAAAACAGGTGTACTTAGAAGGAATTTCATTCAATTTTTCCTCTTGTATCACTACTATTGCCTTCGAGTAATTCTTAAAAATCCTGAATTAATATTGAAGATTATTAATACTATTCCAGTCTTTTATAGAGGAATTATTAACTTTAGTATTGATAGAACGAATACACTTGTTATCCGAGACTTAGCAAGTAATAATAATATATTTATTGATAATAAAAAGCTATTAATAATTGATTTAGAATCTGCAACAATAACTCATCCAATTATTCAGTTGTCCAGTTTTGTTGTTGTGGAGTCGGCAAACAAAGATTTTCTATCTAATTTCTGTAATTCAGAAATTGCCAAGACCATCATGGAAAATCATAGAAATCTATTAATATTTAAAGCAATGTTGGTTTACGGTGCTATGGTCGATATTGTTGCTAACTATATGGCCGATAAAGATCCAGTTAAAGAATCATCCGTGAATTTAATCAATGAAACATTCAAACTGAAACTATCATGAAATTAATAATCTCCACATACGACGATATTAAAAACCCGAATTATGGGGGTGGGGGAGCAATTGCTCTGCATGAGTTGGCAAAAAGACTCACTAGAAAATTTGAAGTCACGGTCATCAGTTGGAACCATTCTGGGATAAAGAATGAAAATATTGATGGAGTGGAATATGCACGTATTGGGTTTAGTTTTATTAGTCCAAAGATTGCGATGTTTATATTTCAAATGATTCTACCGTTTTTTGCCATATTCAAAAGCTTTGATCTCTGGATTGAGAGTTTTGCTCCACCCTTCACTACCGCATTTCTACCAATATTTACTAGAAAACCCGTAGTCGGTGTAGTACACATGCTCGCTGCCGAAGATATGAAGAGGAAATACAAAGTGGACCTTGGCAGAATTGAAAATGCAGGAATTAGAAAATATAAACATATTGTTTCAACTCAAAATATGATTCGCGAAAAGATTCTAAGCGTAAATCCGCAATGTAATTGTAAAGTAATCAGTAACGGAATTGAAAAAGTTTATCCCGAAAAAGTTACGAAGAAAAAGCAGTTAA
>CALMQQ010000067.1 GCA_937871845.1 uncultured bacterium | reverse complement strand
ATTTACCCCATATTTCTTCATGATGAATGAAATTCCTACAGGAATATTTTGATCCCAATAAATCAGGGATGCAGATAGCGATTCTCTATGACTAATATCTGCCCAATATTCAAAGGACCATCCCTCAACATATAATTTATGGGATATGCATATATTACATGCCTCTTCTAATTCTGTTGGAGAAGTGTATAAACGAATCATTAGATATTATATAATTTTTTCATCTAATACAAATAAATTCATTCAGACCCATATCATATATTGAGTGCCTGTCAAGACAAAAGTTTCAAGTCAAATCGCCACACCTCTGCATTAATTGGTTTCTTATAATCATAGAAATTTTCCACCGTGTCTTTTTCTATAATCATTTTAAAAACTCTCATAGTTAGTGCATGAGTAACGACTACAATATTATCATGTAATTCTCCCATTTGAGACATAATATGTAAAGAATTTATAAATGAGGAAACTCTATCATAAACATCTGCAATGGATTCACCAGTGTCCATTCGGTAGAAAAATCGCCCATAATCCCAAAAATCTTTATTGGAAAAATCAGTTATTTGTTTTTCTCCCAAACGAGTTGCCGTTTCAATTTCTCGGATTCTAGGATCTTCCAATCTTTCAAAATATTGAATATTATTTTTCTTATATTGTTCCCGAATAATATCGGCACTCTGTCTAGTACGAACATATGGAGAGACAAACATTGAACACCATTCATAAGATGGAAGAAATTTAATAGCATTTTCAATCTGTTGTTTTCCCCTGTTAGTAAGTTCCAACTGATTATCTGGTTTTGTTAGAAGTACTTTTTTATTTTGATTGGATTCAGATTCACCATGTCTTATTAAATATAAATTATAATATTTCATTTTTATTTTCATTGAAACTCATTAAATAATATTTGCCACATATCTCAACAATACTAATATATGAGTTTTTATTTACTGCTACCCGTTCCACAATCTTAACGATTTTATTTTTTCCTGTCATATATTTATTAAGATATTTTAAGACGCCATTAGCAA
>CALMQQ010000066.1 GCA_937871845.1 uncultured bacterium | reverse complement strand
GGGGAGGTAGTATTGCTGCTTTACCAGTGACTATTTGTCCATTAGCATCAGCAAAAGTAGAAGGAGTTGTTGTTAGAGTAAAGTTTTGTTTATATCTATCAAGTGAATAAGGCGCAATTGGTCCATCTCCTGTGCCGAATTCATTGTAAAGATTCGCGCGTTCGTTTAAACGATCATATGTAGTCCCAGCTTCATATACATCAAGTGCAACCTTTGCAGTTTCTATAGCAAGTACTTCAAGTACTGCACCTACTACAGAAGCAGTTGCTTTAAGTTTCGGTCGATTCTTTGAAATAACTTCTAAAACTTTTCCAATTTTTTGACCCATCCTAGGATTTCCTCTCGTGAGTTTTCCCAATTGAGCTGCCCATCTTATAATGCCGGGTCCTCTAGATGGTAGTCTTAGATAATCACCATTAGGTAGTGTTTCATACACCATAGTATTCTTTTGTAGACTAAAAACATTCCTATAACGTTTGTGTACTTCAAGTACTTCATCGCTTAAACCATTTATTCTATCGAAAGAATCATATGCGGTAATGATTCGGTCTTCAGGACGTACTCTATAACGTCATCAATTTTATCTTCTGCCAATAATTGATTAATTCTTGGATCCATTTTGAATACTACATCATGTACTCTATTATCATGTAAAGTCCTAACTCCCATGACCACTGGACCTCGTTCTCCGGCACACTTAATCAAATAGTCTACCTCAGCATTCGGTCCTATACCTCCCATAAAATTTGATACATCGGTCATACTTATTGGGTGTCTTGCCTCTAAATGTGTAAATATCTTTTGTGCTGTTCCATCAGGAGTAATAAGTCTATAACCTCTGTCTTTATTGAAATTAGGGAACATTACATTTCTTTGGGCTAGTACTTCAGCGGTTTGTCCTGTACTGTCTTGGATTCTAATTGCGACATTTTTTGAACTTCTAGTCTCACCAAGAAATGTTACTTTACTATCTGGTTTTGTAATATCAAAACCTTCTATTATTTCTCCAGAAGAGATATATTCCATAGTTCTACCGCCAAATCTGGTGTCTGTAACTTCCCCGGTTATAGCTCTGTTGAATTTTACTTCTGCCCAACTTTGAGGTATCGATCCATCAGGATTGGTTAATCCTAAAGATCTGCATTGTTCCGGTTTAGCTAATTCTTGAGTGTTGACAATGCTCTGTGATGCTTCAGGCATCGTATTGTCTACGGCATCAAATAAATCGAGTATAGCTACTCTGTAGTTAAGATTTTCTCCTGCATCAATGGCAGCACGTAGGGCACTTATTACGTCATTTCGAGGATTACTAGTTAATACTGCGTCAGCAGCAGTGTAGCTCAACACTCCACCAATACCTGCAAACTGTAGGTACTGTAATAACTC
>CALMQQ010000065.1 GCA_937871845.1 uncultured bacterium | reverse complement strand
AAATTTGAGATTCCAAATTTTTCTAGCAACAACTTTAAACCTTCATTATCTTCCGTATAAGCGAAATCTATTAATGGTATAATAAAATCTCTGTAAGGACCCAATATGGCATGAGTCGGAATATTCCCATAGAAGTCTTTTTGATTAAGCAATGATTTAAGACGATAAGTGCTTGATGAATAAACTTGTTGAATCATCTCAATCAATGATGAATGCAATTGTTTTCCTTTTAATAGATGATGTAAGAAATTTGATTCGCCCATACCTAATTGAAATTCATTCTCGAATAAATTTAATGTTCTGTTTTCATCTATAGTAGACAAATACTTGATTGTTTCAGTTAGATGATTTAGACTGCCTTTTTCAGCAGCCAGAATAACTGCATTAGGTCGGTACATTGAAGAACTCCCTAGTAGCTCTAACCAGAGTGTTGGATGTTTTAAGTATTCTTCACCTTCAGGTTCTTTTAAGGGGATTAGAGAATTTAGAAAATTTAAAACTTGAGGTAGGTGATTTCTTGTTACTGCTTGTTGTATCAAATTATATTCTGCAGAGTTTGTAATTTTAAGTCCTAATTCTAAATGAGGTGGTGGATTTTCTAGAAATTGTTGGCCGAGTTTATCAAGACAGTCAAATTCTATACAAATATCAAAAATTGTTAGTGTAGAAACCCCATTTGATTGAAGTTCGTAAACTTTCCTATGCAATTGAGGAAGGCTTCCTTGTCCATCTAATAAAAATGGATATTTCTGAACAAAATAATCTAAATCTTGTTCTGTATCTTCATAACTAAGAAAATTGCATTGTGGAACAAAATAGTTATCTACTATCTCCCCAAATACGCGCAATCGTTCTCGATTAAACATATCCCAAGGATTAACGTCAGGTAAATAGTCCAATCTCGGAATCAACCAGCGATTATTATCTAAGCCTAAGTCCCCCATTTAATATTTAGTTCGAAATTGATTTAAAATCATATACAATTATACCATAATCCGTATGTGTGTTACGGAGATTTGGAAGAGTGTCTTCTGCAATTTTGATTAAATTTTTTTAATGACTTATCTTTGATATTAATCTTAATGATGATTTTTTTGGAATTTAAACGAAACTTGATTCGAGACGGGGATTTCTCTAGAAAGTTACTCATATTTGCCTTACGGCACAATGTTCATATTTAAATTTGTGGTATAGTTTCTTATGAGAAAAGTTAAAAAAGACAAAAACCAGATAATTCTTACCAGAAATACTAAAGTTTCCGAGTTAAAGGAGCTTTATGGTATCGAATTATCCGTCGACCCAAACACAAAGCTAGGTGATTACCTTAGAGAGGGCGGATTCCCTTCATTAGTGGATATGATGGTCGAAGGTGATAAATAATTTCCCTGAAATTAAAGATCCGATTCTACGCACTAACCTCAATATTACTTTCAATCATATACTTGTACTTTCTACTTTATTGTTGAAGAAGGATTTTGACGATTCTCTTATTACATTGAGTAGTTTTAGGAAAACAATAATTATTCACACCGCTTCAATTATAGAGGCTCTATTGATGATCATAGTTAAATATGAGGTAAATTCTGGAAATATTAAAACAAAAGATTCTTGGAAATACACTGACATTAGAATGCTTTACAAGATAAGTCCGAACAAACAAGTAGTTGGATTAATACGTGAACAAATGCCTATCGATATCAATAAATTGGACTTTAACAGAGTTATAGACTATTGTTCTAAATATCACATAATTGAACCAGAACTAGAAAGTAACCTGGATAGAGTAAGATCTTTTAGAAATAGGCTTCATATTGGAAATCTTAAAAGAATTGATAAACTCTATAACGATCAAGACTTGGAATTTGTATTTGATGTAGCGAAAGATGTTAAATCAATAATTTCAAGTAACAAAAACTATCAATAAATCTCAGAACTGGTAACACCCCCATTTTTAATACTTTATTTCGGAAATATCGATTTTGGAAATCTTGAATAAATTTTTGTACTATGTAGCTATGTATTTATAAATATTTTACATAGCATTGGAGAATTTCTTTTTTCTGTTTTGTAGTATCTATCTAGTAGTAATTCTTTCTCTCGTAGTTTTCCTTATCAAAGCTCTGAGTGCTACTAAAGATGAGAAAGCACCACCTGTAAGTTCGTCTTTACCCACTATCCCCACCCAACAGCAAAGCACTCCGGAGAGGAAAGAATTCACTTGGAAAAGTGATAAAGAAATGCTCTCGGCAATTAAAAATCTCTCACCACATGAATTTGAAGAGTTTGTTGGAAAAATATTTCAACAATTAGGCTACACGACAAATGTGATTGGTGGCCTGAGGGATGGAGGAATAGATATAATTGTAAAAAAAGGGGAAAAAACTCACTATATACAATGTAAAAAGTACATAAACCGAGTTGTAACTCTTAGTGATATGAGAGATTTTTATGGTGCCACAGTAGATAAACTGAATAATGCCAATGCATATTTTGTAACTACTAATATTTTCACGCTAGATGCAAAGCGTTTCGCAAGTGAAAGACCTATTAGATTGATAAATGGCTATGAACTAGTGAGTATAATAAAAAAATATAATGTAGAAATTCCTCTCAGACCATTAATTAATAGGGATTCAGTCAAGTTCTGTAACAAATGCGACAGCAGGATGAAGATTGTTGAAGGAAAATATGGGATATTCTGGGGATGTACAAACTTCCCTACGTGTAAAAATACTCAGAAGATGGATTACTTTAAGGTATAAGTCTCAATCACCAAAATTCTTACTGGTGATTACTTTCTTTGAATAGTTAATAATAGTATAATCAACTTCAACCTAGAAACCACAAATATGGCTTATCGAGGGCAGTTTGATCCACTCAAAGACGAAGCTTACAAAATCAGCAGATCGGGAATAGAATTCTTCATTAATTGTCCGCATTGTTTTTATCTTGATAGAAGACTTGGATTAAAGCAGCCCTCAGGTCCTCCGTTTAGTTTGAATTCTGCGGTTGACCACTTATTGAAGCAAGAATTCGATACCCATCGTATCAAGGGTGACCCTCATCCACTGATGACCACATATGGAATTGATGCAATTCCTTTCACTCACAAAGATATCGACATCTGGAGAGAAAATTTCCAAGGTGTTCAATACCTACACGAAGAAACCAATCTTCTGGTGGCAGGAGCAGTTGATGATGTTTGGGTGAATCCAAAAGGAGAATTAATAGTAGTGGACTACAAATCAACTTCAAAAAAAGAGGAGGTAAATATCGATGCAGACTGGCAAATGTCATACAAGAGACAAATGGAAATCTATCAATGGTTACTACGAAGAAATGGTTTTGAAGTATCGAATACGGGTTACTTTGTTTATTGCAATGGCATCAAAGACAAACAAGCCTTCGATGCAAAACTAGAATTCAAAATCTCCGTAATTCCATACACCGGAGACGACAGCTGGATTGAGGGGAAGTTGAGAGAGATTA
>CALMQQ010000064.1 GCA_937871845.1 uncultured bacterium | reverse complement strand
TTTTTTTCTTTTGTTCCGTAAAGAACTTTGTTTAATGATTCTTCATCTAATTTACCTAGTTCGGTTCTCAATGAAAATCCTTCGTCTTCGGCAACACTCTGTAATACTTTCATATTCCATGAGTTCATGTTATCGCTCATTCTTGACCAAGGGAATAAACCACCCTCTGCGATTGTAAGTCGTGGGTTGTAAACCAAACCAGGGTCTATCTCGAAAATTGTTCCAAGACCGTTACATCCAGGGCATGCTCCGAATGGTGAATTGAAAGAAAATGTATGAGGTTCGACTTCGGGGAATGATTCTCCAGTGTCTGGATCAACTAATTTTTCACTGAAAAAGATGTCGTTTTTTTGATCTACTAGATTTACATAAATTTCTCTATTCCCCATGTTCAATGCCAATTCCACAGAATCTGTTAGTCTTTTCATGAATTCGTTATCTGTTTTAGAATCATTCTTTACTATGAGTCTGTCAACAACAAGCTCGATATTATGAATTTTATATCTATCAAGTTTAATGTCTTCTTCGAGATTAAATATTTCACCATCAACGCGAACTCTTAAATATCCTTGATTAAGAAGCCTCTGGAATAGCTCCTCATAAGTACCTTTACGTGCTTTTACAATTGGAGCTAGCACTAATATTTTCAAATTATCATTGGCAAATTCAGTATTAAAATTCAGTATCCTATCTACGATTTGTTGAACCGTTTGTGAAATTAATCTATTCCCAGATTTTGGAGAATGAGGATGTCCTGCTCTTGCAAATAGCAATCTCAAATAATCGTAAATCTCGGTGATTGTGCCAACTGTGGAACGGGGGTTATGACCGCTACCTTTTTGATCAATTGAGATTGCAGGTGATAATCCTTCTATAGAGTCTACGTCCGCTTTATCCATCATTCCTAGGAACTGACGTGCATAGCTTGAAAGTGATTCAACATAACGTCTTTGACCTTCGGCGTATATAGTGTCGAAAGCCAAAGAAGATTTACCTGATCCTGAAAGTCCAGTAAATACTATGAGTTTGTTTTTGGGAAGTGTAAGAGAGACGTTTTTAAGGTTGTGAACTCTCGCACCTCTAATTATTAGATTTTCCACAAATTATTCAAAAACCATCTATAACTATATCACACAATGACTTGCTCTCTAAAGTCTTTTTACCTATACTAAATGTATAAGCTTTTACTATTATTAAAATGCCCTCAAAATCTGTCCCGACTCTTCGCGCTAGGCGAAGTGGAAGAGTTCCCAAAGAGAGTTCACTTGAAAGAACTAGGCTAGTATCAGACCATGATGTAGCACCTGAGACCAATGCTTCACCAATGAAATCTGTTGTTTGGTTTTTGGTTGTTATTGTATTAGCCCTAATTACATATTTAGGTTTGAAAACATATCTTACAGATAGCCCTGAAGA
>CALMQQ010000063.1 GCA_937871845.1 uncultured bacterium | reverse complement strand
AATCTGTTCTTCATCCGCGTCAACTGACAGCGGCGCTGAACGGTAAATAGTTTCTGTAATGGTTCGGAAACGCCAACGGAAGTTTTCATCGAACCATCGAGATTTGAGTGTTTGAATTGGTTTGGTGTCAGATGCCCATTGAAGTTCCACACTTTCAATCGACTTCTGAGAAAAAACTTGAGCTTTCGTAGTGAAGCCTATTTCTCTTGGAATCTCCATTGTAAGATACACATCGGTAAGATAGTCTCCTCGTGCACACTTAATCGGGAAGACATTTCCAAGGCCTTCGGCCATAACTGGTGCCAACGACTCTTTGATCAAAGTGTGGTATGTAGTCGGTCGAAATGATCCAGGAAATTCAGAGATCATATCATTACCCGTACTAGAAGGATCATCTTGTCCTGAAGGGTAATGGAAAGGCTTCTGAAACTCCGCAAATGACATACAATTCTTTTATTAATTTATTCGTTATTATTGGAGAGTTAGACGATTATTTGTCATTGTATTATTGTAAATTACATCATTGATGTAATTATCACCTCCCGCCTACAGGAGCTGTTGCTGCAATACCACCACCCATAGGAATCGCCTGCGCTAGATTCCCCCTATTAAAGGGTTTTTGCGGATTAGCACCGCGTTTTGGTGCCGGGATTGGTGCTGTAGGTACTGGAGCAGCTATTGAACTTGCTCCAGTTTGAGTCGGATCTTTTGCAACTGATCTTGAAGCAGGCGGTACTTTTGTAGTATCGGGTTGAACGGGGTCTTCGTCTTCGCTCTCGTCGAGAGGAAAAAATTGGGGTGTTGTTGATACGGAAGATTGGACAGAGAGAGATGGGGTTACAGAAGTTTGGCGTTGTAGTGGAGATTGTTGTCGACGCGGTTCAGTTTGACGAGGCGGAGTGCTCTGTTGACGAAGTTCGGCCTGACGAGGCGGAGTGTTTTGCCTTCTTTGTTCAACCGGTGTTGATGGTCTTTGCTCTCTAGCAGGCCTTTCATTTGAAGTTCGTTCAGAGCTACTGGCTACTTTTTTTTGGTCTCTAAGAATGCCATTGATCTTGTCAAGTTTTTCCTTCTTATTTTTATCCTTTTGGTCAGTCCTGCCGTTGAGCTTCTTAGATTCGTCTCTAAACTTAGTCATCAATGGATCAAAATCTCCTGATTTCAAGGACTTAACTTTATCTTTAACTTCATTTGCAAATTTATCAGTCTTGATATCACCACCGATACCCATTAGTTTACCAAATCTATCTTGTACATTAAACCCCGCTGATGTGGGAGATGTAGTCTTACCATCTACATTCTTATCCTTCTCTTGACGTTGATGTAACTCGTTACGAGCTTTATCAACGTACATCACTTTGTGATCAAATGGTCTCGGGATTTCTTTCCAAGGATCAATGAAATCATAAACACCTTCAACATCAGGTTTACCGTCTTTATCAGGGCCTCGAAGGATCTCAACTTTCTCTGACTTCAAGTTATACAACAAGCCCAAGAACTTAAAGGTATTCCTAATATCGTCTGGATCGGGAGAATCTAATTCAAGCCCGTTCTTAAGGCTTTTTAATGTTATTCCATTTCTAGGTAGAATACCATACATAAACCAAAAATAGTTACTCGCAAAATGACCATGGTCATCATCAGCACTGTGTTCAAATACGTCTGTCACAGACTTACCAAGTCGAAATCCTTCTCGAACAATGTCAACAAAATCTGTATACAAGAATCCAGTTCCATTTTGTCGACGGCGATCTCGATAACCTAGAGGAAGAGAACGATCTTCAATTTGAGTGAGAGTTTGACCATAAGTCATGGAATCTTTCAAGATAGCTTGAGGACCCTTACCGTCAGGTCCTCGAAGCCAACGAAGCATATTACGAATGTCACGGCTAAGGGCCCATCGCATGAAAGCAATACCATCACTTTCGATATACTGCAGTGGAAAGTTATCATTTTGTTTAAGTGTTTCGAGAAGATCAAGTTTGTACAATTGAATGAACTCTTTGGCCTTAATGGGATTTCCTCCCCCGATATCTTTCACCCAACTGTACGTGTCATATTGTGTCTTAATCTGGGGATTATAGACAGATAACTGATCATTCCTCTCCCACAAAGAGAAGATGAATCGATCTATATGGTTTAAAACGCTCATCTTTTAAACAACCAAGGTTTTTATGTCTGGAGTTTAGACATATTAGTAATGTAACACATTGGACAACAAGAATTTAGATCAGGGCTAAACGCTAATCAAAACTGTATAATAATTCCTTAAGTCGATCGAGAATATAGTTGCCAAAATAATCTCACCATCAAGCGATGAAATCGAGTATTGAACGCTAACGTAACAAAATATAAATAATAAAACCACCTGAGACTTGTTTTCGAACCCAGACTTGAATAACTCCGACAAAATGACGACATTTGTGAACTTTACTGAATTTGATGCTACACGTATCGTGACCCCTGAAAAGCCTGAGCAGACCGCTACTAGGTTTAGTAGCGAGAAGATTAAACTCAATGCCGATGAAATTAAGATATTGTATGACTACACTACAAAGACAAAGGATGGAAAGACTCTTACTAACCGAGGACCACTTCGCGTAAAGTTCCCGGCAGTTACCTCGAATCAAGGAGTGGTCTACAAGGACTTCTCTGGAGGTACCAAGCCGCCGAATCCATCAGTGTACGTAAAGTTTGATGTGAAAAACAATGAGGAACACGAGTTCGTCGTTGGTCATCCGTCATCACAATATCGTGATATGGGTAACGACGATGACGGTAATCCGATTGATGAAGATGCTTATGGTGTGCTTGGAAGCATTTACACCTGGTGTTGTGATCAGTTGTACAACTACAAGAAGTATCAAAAGGGTAACTCGAAGTTCTCTAGGGACTCTGTTTCAGAAGTACTACCAGAGAAGCTTATTTTGCGACGACCGCAGTACACCGATAAGGATGGGAAGCCAGAACTTGTCGGTCGCGAGAAGCCTGATGTTGATCCTGGGAAGTTCTTCAAGATCACCACATTCAACACACCAGGAACTCCCGATTACCGTGAAGCTCCGTTTGTATCCCCTAGTGGAAAGATCTTCAAACTTCGTGATCTCCAGAACAAGAATCTCAAGTTCATTCCAGTTGTGTTGTTCCGACACATCTGGCTTGGCGAGAAGTATTCGATCACATCTGAAATCACAGAGGCTCTTATCGTTGATATCGGCGCTAGCTCTGGTCTTAACCCGCGTCTTGATGTCCTTCGAACTTCATGGCTTGAAGGACAGGACTCTGCTTATGATGAGCGGAGCGTCGACGAGGCGTTTGCGAAGATTCGCGCTATTGAAGCAGCGACAGCTGCCGATGAAGCTTCTTCGGATAGTGGTCCACCAGCGGCGAAGGTTCGTGTTATTACGCTTGACCCTGAGGACCCTGATTATCCGTCTGGATCTCCTGAGGGAGATGATGTCGATTCAGTTCCGCCCCCTCGTGCTAAGAAGTCTTCGATTCTTTCGAAACTTCAAGGTGTGAGTGGTGGAAAGTCGATTCAATGAACATAACCACATGTGGTTATGTAATAAGAAATCAGTAACAAACAAAAATGTCCGCTATTACTAAGACTATCAGCGAGTTTATTGAGTTCTGTCGTAATGCTGCCGACAAGACTGTACGCTTGGAAGACTATGGATACAAAAAGCCGTTCTGGCTTGCAGGCCTGAACAAGTTTCATGGCATGTATGCAGAGAATCCAGAAGGATTTATCAAGGTTTTTACGGACTTCATCGATGTTCATCGACAAGATCTTGAAACCCCTGCCTTCGATCATGACGGGAGGGCTAATCACGATTGGATTAAGATTCCCAAGACTGTAGATGATGAGGACGATTCTTGGGCAAAGAAATCAAAGAAGCCTCGTGGTGTTGTAATTTGGATGAGCCCTGATCCAACGAAGCTTACTGGATTCTTCCTTCCACTGACAGAAGTATACACGGTATGCCTTGCTTTGCGACGCCGACACGTCAATCTTGGTAATGTGCCTTATGATGATGTTCCTCTTACTTTCTTGTGGAGGCTATTTCAATGTTTAGATGCAGTTGAGCCTAACAACCATTATTTTGAGCAAAACTTGACTGATCTTGACGAAGCATTAGGAGATTCCGACTTTGACACCGGGGCTCCAGCGGAAGCACAGAGCCCTGGAGAAGTGCTCGAAGCCGGGATGGGGAAGCAAGCTACTGGTATAATGGCTATGTTGCAAAACTTCAAACCCGAAAACATAGGAGACCTCATTAAGCAAGCCAGCGCTAACCCGATGGCGCGGTTTATGATGGAGAATATGACAAAGCTTAAGGGAGAGGAACTTGATTTGTTCTTCGCACAAGCACCCGTAATGATGTCTGCTGTTCAGACAAAGTTGATGGACCCTGAAACGATAAAGACTATCATGGATCAAGAATCTGTTCAGATGATCATTGAACGAGATCCTGAGAAGAAGGCCGTAGTTCAAGCTTTGTTATCGTCGAGTGTAACAGTGGTTCAGCAAGCTGAAGAAACACCAGTCACGGTGTCAGCCGAAGATCAGGAATAAGGCTAACAACTGTTGATAGAAATCTATACAAACTCTTATACAAGAGTTTTGTTTAAAATGCGCCCAATTCTAGCATAAGAAATCAAATAAGTCTATGAGAAAGGCTTTCAAGCCTTTCTTTGTGGCGAAAACCAAGCCACATAATGTTTAACTTGATTAGACTCAGAGTTGATCAAGTTTTTGGGCAGCTACAGCCCACCATTCGCTTCGGCGTTTGGGGTGTATGATCTATCAGATTAGTCTGATCACATTTTTAGTAGCGGTCGAAGACCAGGAACGATGATATATCATCGTTGCACTTATCAGGTTGACGAAGTACGGACTGTTCGTTTAACGGGGAACTCACCTGGGTATGTGTCGTATACTGTAGCAGTAGGTCGACGTGCTGCCATGCTGGTACTTGCATCTCGGTGTTTATGTCCCCAAACCAAAACAACAATAAGCATGACAGCTCCGACAACTGTAGCTACAATTCCTCCCCAGAATAGTGCTCTCCATAAAACGCTTACATGTTCTTTTGTTGTCGAATGAATCCCTTGATAACCATGTTTCCGTAAACCTAGCCCAAAACATACAAGACCGGCCACAATCAAGATGGCTGCAACGACGATTAAGATCCAAGATGTACTTGTCAATACCATAATGTTTTATTATGAGAAACGATATGATCAAGTTTCTTGAATTCTCATATATATCTGGCCATGATCTGGTGGATAGTATAATACATCAGGGATAACTAACAATTCTTCAACTACCTTTATTGGATCTTTGAATTCAGGGTTAGGATCGGTACTACGATCTATGATGTACTTAGTATGGTCATTTGCTTGATGAACCAGCTTTATTCCAGGGATGTAACAATAAAGAGGCGAACCTTGAAGTATGTTAGCCCACCAGATAGTACTCGAGAAGTACATAAAAAATGGGAAGTAACTAGAAAACTGTCCAATGGAGTCTACAGGTAACCATGATCTCTTGTACTTCTCGAAATCAATGTCAGGGTTATACTTCCATTCGGGTTTAAGCGCGTCTCCGATGACCTTAGCTTCTGTTTTTGCGTCAATAATCTCAGGTTCTTCGTAGCTTGCATGCATAATACCTTCACCGCGTGGAGACTGCTTAAAATTTCGAACTAACAACTTCCCAGTTTTTGTTAGAGAGAAGATAGAAAACTCTATCAGATTTTGAGGGTTGGATGCGCGTTGATAATAATGAATTGCAAAGATTTCTACTCGTTGAATTCCATCATTCTTACCTGCTGTGAGCACAGACTTGAAGAAATCGACATTCCATTTATGGCCTCCTGGAATAGAAACTCTTTGTGATTCAGAAGGCCATCCATCTCCCCTCATATTAACGCAATGAGGACACATTTGAGATGTTCCGATGACTAAAATAGGGTGATTAGTGTCCATAAATGCAAAGTACTATAGAATTTTTATCTACACTCTTAAGTGTTTTATCAGGATTCTTTTCTATTGGTGTCTGGTTATTTTATGGATTCAGAGGTAGGACAAAATTAATGGACATAGCAACGCTTGTGAGTGTTATATCAATGATAACATCGATAATGCTTTTTTCGACTAGCTCAAAGAACTAAAAACTAAAAGAAAATGCCTAAACAATTTCAGAGTATTATTTCTAATAAGTTGGTGTTATTTGGTTTAGTCGTCATTATCGTTCTTGCCGTTTGGTTTGGAATTAAGCTAGGCGAATCTTCGAAGGCCCGCCGTAAGTCGATGATGTCTTCATTTAACGAGACTGTTCGTGCAGGTTTGCCAACTATGGCTAGTACAAAGGCTGACTTTGCTGAGCGTTTATTTGGAAGTATGATGGTAGAAATCTTTACAATCAAGCCGGGTACTACACAAAAACAGGCTTCACTTGAACGTGGTGCATCAACAAGACCATTAGTTGTTGAAATAATTGAAGATGATGATCCAACGTATGTAGGAAAACTCTTAGAAAACTAACAAATTGTAGTAATAAAAGATGGGAGCATTAAATTCTGTTCCAGCGATTGTAGTCGCTTTAACCCTACTATTTATAGTCGTTGTCACTTTGTTCATCAATGTGATATACTATCACCTGAAAGAGAAGGACACGAAGAATACAATGTCTATCTATTGGGAAAAGTTATTGTTCTGGGTTAATGTTATAGCAATAGTCTTTGGACTCTTGATATCGCTGTACTTTGTAGTTCAGCTGTTATTAGCTATCTCTAAATCCCGTAAAGCTGCTATTGCAGCCGCAACTGCTGTTGGTATGACAGCGCCGATCATCGGCGCACATGGATCTACTGAGAAATTGATAGACCCACCTAGTATCATTTCGCCTCTTGTTAATAATAAAACGCCAAATTATATGGATCAGATGCAAGAGTTGGTCTCATCGATTACGGCTAGCGCAGGGAAGGTTATGAAGATTCATCAAAATAATCTTAAGATTTCGGTTAATACTCGAGAAGCTGCTGTTCAAGAATTATTACAAAATTCTGATGTCAATCGTGCTAATGCTGGTGAGATCTTAAAGGATACGACAGCACTGATAAAAGATTTTAACGCTAAGTCTGCATCCGAAAAAGCCAGTGTAGTCATGAAGTTACAACAATTAGACAAAGAATCCTCCGAGTTGTTGAAATTGATGCAACAAGACTCTAAAGATCTTAAGAGTTATTGAGTAATAGATCATGATCATATCATGATCATGATATGATCTTATGTAATTAAAAAATGGTGTTGACAACATTTGTCAAAGTGTCCATAGCAGTAGGCATTATTACTTTGGCATGTCTTGTAATTGTGGCTCTTCTCAACATTTACTGGTACTCAGATGAAGTTGAACCAGCTCTCGAAGATTGTGTAGGGCCTCATCTTAAGATGGTAGCAAATGCTATTTTACTAATGTTCGGTATTATAGCAGGCATTGTTTTTGGCATTGGCACTTACCGTTTATCTAATGTAGTTTATGAAGACGATGACAACCCTCCTAAACCAGTACTGTCAAGTGAAATTGACAACAATGAAATTAACAAAATGACCCCTCTAGAACTAAAGAACTCTACTGAGAGTTACGCTAGTATCATTAAAGAATATAAAACGCAAATAGAATCATATTACAAAGCTATGATAGACAGTTTAAATGAAAATTTAGGTCCTAAAAATTATTATTATAAAGATGATGAAGGAAAACAAATAGAGATACCATACTTAACGACAGCTAAGAACAATATCGAAATTGTTGGTAAACTGAATGCCAAGGCCATTAAGAACGTACAGACAGCCCGAGGATTGTATTCGATGATAACTAATAAACCTGAGTCAGTAATTAAATACGAAAAAAGTCGAGATGGAACTATTGCTAAAATAATTTCTAAAGCCAAGGAAGCTTATGAAAATTTTAGAAATACACCTAAAGAAATAGACAAAGACACGACTCCTCTTGTCGAAGGTCCTATAAGAGATCTAAGAAATTTGTTTGTTGAAACGCGTCAGCTTGCAATTAACGCAAATTATTTGAACAATCGTAGCTTAGAAGCATTCCGTAATCTAAACGATAATATCAAAAGCGAACATTATAAAAGAAGTATGGAGAAATAATATTAAAACCACATGGCTGATCAAGTAGGTTGGAGCACACTATCCAAAATTGTGCTATGGACAAGCGTAGCTTTTGTGATATTGTACATTGTTATGTCTGGTATCTATTGGAGGCAATATGTGGCTGCAAAAACTGTTGATCCTAATGGTGAAATTGTTAGCTTATGGGCTTCTTTCCCATTGTTCACATTCTTGTGGTCGTTTGTGATCTTAGGCTTTGTGCTGTTTTTGCTTTGGCGAGCCCATACGACTGATGTGATATTCACTGCAGCAGCTGGCGTTGGAACTTTTCTGTCGCAAGGTTATGCCAAACGCTTTGGACCAGATAAAGAAATGTACAAACAGGTCAATACTATTAAAGAATTAGCTAGACGTATTGAATTGGCGAGAGCAGCATCCGAAAAGGCCATTAAAGATGACACAATTGTTAAAAATAGATCAGAAAATGAGGTTAAGAAAGCTTCAGATGAATTAGAGCTTGCTCGGCAAAAATATGAGCAAGAAGAAAATTCTTTGTCAAAGAATGATGATGAAGTTATATCGGCTAAACAGAGATATGAAAGTACGTCTTCAGCGAACGAAAAGGCTAAAATAGCACAAGAATTAGCCGATTTAACGGCCAAAGAAGCACGTATAACAAGGTCTATGCAAAAAGCCGAAAACAATGTCAACATGACAGGTAATAAATTAAAGATTGTCAAAAACGCACAAAAGATAATTAGAGAAGCTTCTGATACCAAGGTTAGACAAACATCGGAGAGACTTAATGAACTCAACAAAGAATTTGAGAAATTCTTCGTCGGGGATTCTAAATCACAATTAATGAACGTTCCAGTTGTTAATTACCCTTGAGAACAATGACCACTCCAATATCCAGACAAAGACGCGTACCTGTAGATGATGATTCCACGGCTGTAGAATTAGTAGAAATGGATTCGAGGGGTGATTTAATTCAAGTATTCAATCGGGATGAAGATAGCGATGAAGGTCTTTAATCATTACTAAAATGGTTCTATCCACGCGTCTCTGTCTAGCGGGCATCGTTATTTTCGGTGTACCGCTGGTGTTTATTGTGCAAAACGCCATCAACAGCATTAAGCTTGCGAGAACGAATGATCCGAGAATAAACACCCGATGGATTTCGGTAATTATGGCAATTGTCAATGTTATTGCATGTCTTGTGATAATCGCGGTAATAATAGGACTTGTTATCATTCTTATCAACAAAACACAGAAGCCACCCTTTATCGGGTCGTTAGTGCACAATAATTCTTCTTCAGCTTTGGGTGGTCTTAGTAATGTTGCTTCAGCACTTACAGATGATGATTCAGCATCTACAGAAGTTGTTGCAGCTGCATTAGCGTCATCATCACCGTCAGACACGGATGTTGTCATTGGTAGAGATTCGATTATTCCCAAAGATTCTCTCGTAATTCAACGAGATGGTAATCTGTTCATCGTTGATGATGTAAAAGCCAAAGATTTCCTGAATGCTGTTAAGAAACTCAAAGAAAATGATACTCTAAAAATACTCACAAAGCGTAGTTCTTCATAGTCAGAAAATTTCTGACTAGACCTGTATCAAAAAACACATGGCATTAAAACCTCAAGATATGCCAACGTTGAAGCGCACACCTCCCCAAGGTAGCAAATCTACAACCGTTGTTCCTATGAGTAGACCTCGCGTCTTGCAAAGAGTTGAACGGACACTCCCAGTTCAAAGAACATTACAGCGCAGTTTTATTTCTCGAGAACTAACGCCTACAGCCCAAATTAATGCTGTTAGATCAGTACCAAGACAATTAACACGATCTACGGCTATATCAAAGCCATTGTCTAAAGCATCGAGTCCCTCATATGATGTCACGGAAGATGATCTTCGATCGTCATCAGCAGCAAGTGACACAGCAGCAACTGAATCCGATCCAACGCTTCAGCAACTTGAAGGAGATAAAGCAGGAATCGCAAGTCCATTTCAGAGATTGAGCAATGGAATGGTCCTAGTACGTAGTGTTTCAGACCCTGATATGTCACAGCTTCCAATTGAGGAATATGACCTTGATAATGAAGCAGTACCAGCGCAATTGATCAAGGATTCATCGGAATCCGATTCTGACACTGAAAATTCGACAACAAGGTCTGATTATCCAGACTCTGATGACGAAATTGTTCGAGAAACTGATATGATCATTGAGTCGTATGAAGTTCGCAGACCTGAGATTAATACAAAATCAGTTGTTGATATGGACTTTGCAACGAACAATACACAGCTTCAGAACGAAGTGCTGAGAATTTCGAGAATTCTTACAAAATCTGGAATCGACTATTCGCCCGAAGAAGTATCTGTCTATGCATTCCATCTAACTCAGAAACTTGTAAATGACATTGAATTCCCAGATTCTCTTAGCGAAATCCTTGAAGATATCATGGACACCATTGGAGTTAAAGCGTTGGGATATGACTAATAATTCAATAAACTTGAATTCATCGATGGATGAATTCGCAAATAATTCTGTATTAGGTAATCGATATAAACAAAAAATGTCCAGGCCATTGGTAAAAATTGACACTGGATATGGGTGTCATATGTATGGTTTTGGTCCCGTACAGACCGAGTATGAACAACAACCAAAATATCAACGTATTTATCAGGGTAATCCGGAACCGAATGAACTTATCTTCGAAGGAAAATCTGTTAGGATTGTAAACCCTGATCGAGAAAAGACCGAAGATTCATCCAATAAATCAATAATAATTTATGGAAAGGGATTTCAAGTTATTTCGGGGAAAGAAACAACAGTTATCTTAGATACAGATGGAATCGAAGCCGAAGTCTGTGACGGCACCAGCACAGACGACGGCACCGGCACAGACGATATCGTCGCTGAAGCACCAGCACAGCCACAGCCACAGCCA
>CALMQQ010000062.1 GCA_937871845.1 uncultured bacterium | reverse complement strand
TTGTTCCAACAATATTTCTACGATAGAAAACAGAGTTATATTCGCGTATTTCTTTCTCGTCAACCCTTACCTCACCATCGTAATCCCTATCAAGTCCACCTAAGACATTTAATAATGTTGATTTACCCGATCCCGAAGGTCCAATAATTGTGACAACCTCACCAGATTCTATATCGAAGCTGAGGTTATTGACAGCGTCAACGATATTGTTACGGCTAATTCTGTATTTCTTTGTAAGTTGTTTTATCTCAATCATCATAGCAAAGGTATCATATCACAAATTTAGATAGACAATAAAATAAATTGGAAATATTCAAATTACAACTCAGAATGTCCGACAAAGTCATACGTCATGCACAGTTATGAAGTTGTTTCTCTAACTCTAGTAGCTCTAGATAAGTAGCTTTTGGATTCTCTGATTTTGCAATTGCAGAACCTACAACCACAACATCGAAAGGAAAGTTAAGAATATTAGGTAAAGTTTGTTTATTTACGCCACCATCTAGACCAATTTCCCCAGTGAATCCGTCCTGTCTAAGTTTTTTGGAGAATTCAAGCATTTCTGGTCGAAACTCATTACCTTGTGCACCGGGTTGAATCGCAAATATATGAATCGAATCAACTTTATTGAAATATTTTTTGATAAAATCATATTGAACGGGTTCGTGAAACGAAACAGCAGTTTCAATTCCTTTTTGACCAATTATTTCCAATAAATCGTCAATATTATCAAGTGAATGTACATTTATGATGATTTTACGAACTCGAACATCTTCAACAAGCACTTTTACTGCTTTTGATGGATAATCCATCATCAAATCAAAGTTGTAGATTACATCAACTGGAACTGACAAAGATTCTTCCGCTGTTATAGTTTTTACTTGAGTCAATGACCAATCAATGACATCGATATCTAGTTCTTTTGCAAACCCTGCATCTCTAATCACTTGCATTGCGTAGTCATCTTTATTGTTTGTGAGGATGGTTGGGTTGATTTTCATTGGATTATAGTAATAATGATTGAATATCATAGCAAATAAATGGGGAAATCAGAATTTACGCCAATTTCAGCGCTGATTTGAAAGATAAGTGATTTCTGGCATTTCCCATTCATATGGAGACAAACCCGTATTTCTAAAAAACGCTTCAGCTAGTTGATCTTGTTCTGAAGTCACGTTACCGTTATCTCCTGACGGTTTTGAATTTGCTACTGCGAAAGAAGTTATAATATCAAATGTGGTGACACCGAAATCTATATCAGGATCTTTATAATATGATATCGCATTCGCCACCCTAACTAAAGGATCTTCCGTGTTTGAATTACTGACAAAGATTAATGCCAATTCGTTTGGGGGGACATTATAACCGTATAATCTGAGTGTTTCATGAAAATTTGTCGCATCATATTTGTACTTGAACCCAACTACTCCCCACTATTCATGCATTGATTGGTATTCTTTGAGTTCCGGACTCTTATTAATTTCTGTTGCTAGCAAAAACATTTCTGCTGTAATTTCTTCCATAATTAGATACATTGTTGCATCACTTTTAAACAATCCAATATCATATTCAAATATTGATTTCCCATAGGTTGTAATATCATCTGTAAAAGATGGTGTTACAATTTGGGGGGATCCATAATCATCAACAATGAAAGTCTTTACCGGTTTTGCTTTAATAGATTTCTCAACCAACGCTAAGCCGTCACCACACGTATGACCCAACTCATGTTCCATTACTTCCTCCAATGTATCCATATTTGGGTCCAGCATTTGCCGTATATTCTCGGGGCTTAAAACTACAATTGGTGCAGTCTCTGCACATGATTGACTAGCCAATGGTACATATGCCAACCTAGTATCAGGATCATCACGTCTTGTTAGAGAAACAAAGAGAGGGCCCTCCATTGAACCTCCAAAACCACAACCGTCCGGAGCAATCAAATTAAAATCGCTAATTGCTGCATGTAACGCCTGAACTTCATCAGGAGATAAATTAGACGCAGCATTAGGAGTGAAAGCCAATAAATCGCTTTCAGGAACTTGGTCATCTTGAAAATCCTTCAATCTCTTACAGTAATCAACCGTATCTGCTTCATTATGTTCTAACGTATCCCCTGTGGTTATATAAAGCGGAAGATCATCATATGGTGATATCTCAGGTGTAGGAATTAAACCCGTAGGAGGGGTTACCATAGGAGTAGGTACTACTAGTGACTGAGCTGGCATTGGATTCTTGCTCATACAGGCTGCTAATGCCAGAGTCATCAAAGCCATGGGTACTAGTTTTAACAGCACACTTCGGAGGTTAAATTTATGATCCACTCCATCTATGTTACCTTCGGTACTTGAAGGAATTGAAAATTCTACATCTTTATCCAAAAGAATTATTTACACGACTATATTGTGATTATATCATTTTGTTCATATACAATTCACCTAACTCAAAACCTAACTTTTTATAGTATTCCCTCGTACCAATAGCAGATATTACTGAAATTTTATGATATTTGTCTTCAGAAGCCAATTTTTCAGCCATTTTTACAAGTTTTGTGCCGATTCCTAAATGTTGTGATTTTTGACTTAGTTTTATTCCTACATCAACTACAGAACCATATACGTGCACCTCTCTAATCATTGCGGAATTCCGTAATTCTGAGATAAAATGATTATTAATTAACGACTTTTTAGGTAAACTTAACCTCAAAAACCCGATTATCTTATCCTCTGATTTTGTTTTGTACGATAAAAAGACTTCTTTCCCAACTTGAGTGGTATATTCAATTTTTTCAAGCTCCAAATCATCGACACTTATTGATTTGCCTTTAATCTCTCTACATCGGATACATTGACATTTTTTCTCTGTTCTTTCCAACTCCAGCTCAGCAATTTGTCTGAAATTAGTCAATTTGTTCCCTGCAACTATATCCGTGGATGGGATATCTCTCACTATCCTTGTTAATCTGCAATATCTAGGTGTCAAAGGCATAATTTCAGTCATCACTTTCAACAATTCTTCGTAAGTGTAGGGTTTGTACTCACCTTTTTTGTACAAATCATATAACCCTGTGTTGGAAATGATGCTTGTGGGATATACTTTAAGTTCATCTGGCTGAATTTGCTTCTCCCAGAGCCTTTTGTAATCCAGAATATCATTTTCAACTGTTGATCCATAAAGATTTGGCATCCAGTGTGCGTGTACTTTAAATCCTCCGAGTCTTAACAATCTAATAGCATTTTCGGTTTCTTTTCTACCATGACCCCTTTTGTTAAGTTCCATTACCTTATCATCTAGGCTTTGTATCCCGATTTGAATCTTTGTGGCTCCGAGTCTTCGGAACTTTATAATTTCAGTTTCATTTATCCAGTCTGGTCTTGTTTCTATGACTAATCCCACGCAACGACTTTTTGCATTTTCGTTTAGTTTGTGAGCACTCTCAAGGCTCTCCCAAGTAGTCATCTCGGTCTCGGAAATTAATCTTTTACCTTTATTGTGAACAACTTCGTTGATTATTTGATTGTATGATTTTCTACCACCATCGATTTTACGGTTTGGAGCCTTGTCTGCTTCTTCAAAATCGTTTTGAACTTTAACCTTGTCGCGATTGTCCTCGACTCCAAAGTCATTCATAGCATCAAAACATCTCTTCACAAACCAGATTTGATAACTTTCAGGATAAAATGACCAAGTTCCCCCCAAAACTATAAGTTCAACTTTGCTAGTGTTATGACCAATGTTATGAAGTGCCAACAACCTATTGTATGTCTGCAAATACGGATCGAAACTATTTCTCTCTGCTCTTTGTGCACCAGGTTCATCTCGGAGATAACTTTTTGGCATTCTGACGTCATTTGGACAAAAAATACACTTTCCAGGACATGGAAATGGTTTTGTTAGAACTGTTACAGGAGTAACGCCAGAAATTGTCCTAGTAGGTCTCATTTTAATTCTGTCCAAGACTTTCTGATCAACTTCAGTCCCAGCCACTTCTGATAAATATCGATAGCCTTCAACAAGATTATTTCGGCTAAATATTCCAGAGCCATCTCGTGGATGGTTGCGTAAGATTTTATGAAATTTCTTATAACTCCATTTATTATCTGGAATTAATGAAATTTCTTGAAAAATCAGTTCGAATTCAGCTTTATATTTCTTTGGATCCATAGTCCTTGTATTGTAACATTAGAATTCGCAATTATTCACAAGTTTATTCCGTTTGACATGATAAAATATGCTTAATAAATATGAAAGACGAAACTAGACAGAAATTACTCGAACTTAATCGCATTTTCTACGAAAAAAATGCTAAGGAGTTCTCGAATACCAGGAATTATTACTGGCAAGGATGGCAAAAGGCATGGGAAGTAATCAAAACACATAATCCGAATATCAGAAATGTATTAGACGTAGGTTGTGGAAACGGACGTTTTTTGAAATTCTTGAGAGAAAACACCGAAAATTTCACATATCTAGGTATTGATCACTCATCCAATTTCATTGAAGAATGCCAGAATAAACTTGCTGACGAAAATTCATATTTTATGCGCTTTGAAATAGCAAATGATGATTTTACTAAAATTGCTAACGAAAAATATGATTTAATTTCACTCATAGCTGTATTACATCATATTCCTGGGAACTCAAACAGAATAGACCTGATTAAACAATTATCAAAATTACTTAAACCGAAAGGCATCATAATTATCACTTTTTGGGATTTTATGAAAGGGAACAGGATGCAGAGCAGAATTTTCCCTTGGTCTTTATCTAACATTGATAAAAAAGACCTTGAGGAAGGGGACCATCTACTAAAATGGTCAGATAGTACTGACACGCAAAGATATTGTCACTATTTTTCTGAGGAGGAAAAACAATCATTGATCAAATACTCGCAATTACGTCCACTATCAAGATATACCTCGGATAGCAATAATACGTATGTTATTATGCAAAAAGAATAATTCGATACTATATAAGTTATCAACTATTAGGATTAGGCTCTTGAATGTTATTTTCAGTTCCGATTGATGTCGCTGGAATATTAGTTACTCCGGAAACCATATTGTCTTGTGAAGAGATTCCCCCT
>CALMQQ010000061.1 GCA_937871845.1 uncultured bacterium | reverse complement strand
CGCTGAACACTCACTCCAGTTTTGTTCTGCGTCCAAGAGATCTGGTTGGTTTCCACTACGGACTTTTAATTCAAGACTTGATGCTCCTAAGTTTGTATAATTTACAATTCCCCAATCCTGAAGAACTTCCCCATCAAGGATATTTGATAATAAATAACCATTTTCAGGATATTTCATTTCTTCCGATCCAATTCCTAGGAAACTGTTACTTTCGGATTTGAATGTGGCTGCAATCCAAGCAGGAGTCCTAGCTACATTTGACACTCTGACCATCGACATTTCAACACCATTAGTTAAACTTGATGTAACATTAGTGTTTAATGTATTTCTTCGTGCACCTATTAATGTGTCAAAAGTGGTAACCCCTGCACCAGAGGCGATTGGGGTTCCTCCTTGTAATCCATCAACATAGTGGAATAATTTCATTCCTGACGAATCAAAATTTCTCAAGACTATGTGGTGCCACTGTCCATCACCGATAATTTTCGTTGAATCTCTGGCAACACCTCCTACTCGACTGTAAAGTCTATTAGTTCCGATATACATTTCATATTGGATATTTGCTGCAGTACTCATCCCCTTTGTAAAAAAAGTACCAGAAGCATTAATAGGAACTTTTACCCATGCATCAATTGTAAATTCCTGAGTATTTGGAGTTAAGTCTAATGCAGGAGGCGTACCTAGTACGACAAAGTCTGTTGATAGACTACTAAAAAGTAGAGAACCACCAATACCGGATTTAATTTTTGAAGCGTTTGTTATTCCAGACCAATTTGTACCGTCTTCAGCTGAAGGACTTCCTGCACTATCAAGAACTGTTGTTGTGTTAAGTGGATCATTTAACAACCAAACTCCAACAAAATTATTATTCCATACGTCACTAGGACTTGAGGCATCTGTTGCTACGTTATTTCCGTAGTAAAGATAGAAGCTATCCGTATCTGAATTTATATCAACTTGAGGTATTTTTACCCAAACAAATGAATCTCCTTCGACATTCCAAGTTTCAATTTGATAGTTCAAACTTGTAATAGCATCACTGTCGGTAAACCTTAAGTCACCCCCGTCTTCTTTGGCCTTTGAATAATCAAAGTTGTCGGAATTTAGGGTCACCAAAACAGGAAAATCAACTAATTGTTCAGAGGCTACTCCAAGATTTGCTGTTGTGTTATTGATTATAAACTTTTTTTTATAATTCCAGTTTTCATCCATCCAAGGAGATTTCAACTGCAGAATCAAATTACCTGAAGTAGTTGCCAAATTCTCCATCTGCTTATATGTGGTAACCGTTCCAATCGCCAGGTCATCTGTTTGTCCTCCAAACCATTCTGTTTGTGTCCATGGAGAGGTAGCAGAAAGTACACTCCCAACACGATCAGTTCCTACAACAGAAAAAATTCCAATAAGGAATATCCAACCTAGTGATACCAAAAATCTAAGCCTGTTAAGAGTGAGCTTCATAAACGCGAAATATGTATTTAATTTTCATCTATAAATTAGCACAAAAGTATTACCACTACAATATTTAGGAATTTATGTAAACAACAGTGAACTAATATTAGAGCTATTATCAATCCATGTAAAATTATATTCCGAGCTTAAACCTCATATATTTCTCATCATTAGATTTATTAAATAAATTCATAACCCGAGATGAACCATTCATGATACAATCATATATACTTAATATATCACTTGTCTGTAATGAGCTTTATTGACGACTATAATATGCCAATAGATAACTTTAGAACAGGAGATAACTTTTCTGTTCGATTTCCTCATGGTGTTGTTAATTATAAACCTGATAGAAAACCATCATTAGTAACAAATAGATATCTAGGTGGACTCAGCGGAATATTGAGTACAGTTAATCATTTTACCCAAGAGGGAGTAATGTCAGATGAAACAGCCGATAAGTTTATTGACTTAGCTGAAAGAATGTCATTAATTGTTGCAAGGCTATTTGAGGAACCATTAATGGTAATGGCAGGACAAGTGATCGCAGAAGCAGGTGACCCTCTAATCGATCAAGCATTTCGTGAAAGAGGCTTTGAGGGTAGAGTGGTACTAAATGATAGACCACTGCGAGTTAGTAGAAATGTAAGTGAAGAAGTAGAAGCAAAAGCGGGTGAATTTGGAATTAAGAATCCAAAAAGTCATTTACTCCTGGTAACGTCTGGAGGATTACTAAAACACCTGGCAATTACACCACATGGAGCTAGGTTTACATGGAACGTATTCAACGATCGTGATGGAACTCTTCTTAATTCTCTTGCCTTGACACCAAGTGCCTATAGGACGAACAGCCGTTATGATGCTCAACCCAATTTAGGTGGAGTATTAAATCAATTTGAACATTTTGACATAGAAGTTGCTCAAATTATGAAACCTGCTAGCCTAGCCCATCAGATTTTAATCGATTATATTGTAGAACAACACCGAAAGTAACAAGTATTAGCATGTAGGTTATGTGCTACATAATCCCGAAATTAAAAAAGTGAGTTTCGATTCTCACCATGCTTCAGGAATCTGATTTAATACTCCTTTCGAACGCCAAAATGGATATATAAGCATACTTAACCATCTAATTAGATAAATTATATTAAGACGAAACTTGCCCCTGTATAGGAAAAATACTCCCAGTCATATCCCAAATGTTAACGTTATGATAAAATGGCAATGTTATTAAATAGCTTGAGGAGTCTCTGACTTATAACAGTAAATCTTTAGGGATTTAAATAACACATTTATTTGAAAATTAAATCGGAGCGTATCCCTGATCAAGTCAGGGACAAGGTTCCCACCTTCGCTTAAGGCTACGGTGGGCAAGCAGTTCATTATTCTTGATAATTAATAGGATAATTAGATTGTTGTTTGAAAATTATATCGGAGCGTAGTTCAGTTTCCGCCAGAGGCGGACCAGCCTTTGGCTGGGGCTAGAACACTACATTGTTGTTTGAAAATTATATCGGAGCGTAGTTCAGTTGGCTAGAACGCTCGCTTTGGGAGCGAGAGGTCGCTAGTTCGAGTCTAGTCGCTCCGATATAATTTTTACAATGATAGTCTATGAGTTACTCTGTTTATGTTTTGAAGAGTAAGAACAACGGAAACCGTTACATAGGTTATACTAGTAAACCAATCACGAACAGACTAAAAGAACACAATGAAGGCTCAAATCAATACACCAAAAATAATATTCCATATGAGTTGCTTTATTTCGAACAGAACTATTGCAAAGAATGTGCTACAAATAGAGAGAAGTTCCTAAAGTCTGGTCAAGGTAGTAAATTGCTCGATAAAATTCAAGCGTAGTTCAGTTTCCGCCAGAGGCGGACCAGCCTATTGAGCCATAGGCACATCAGCCTTTGGTTGAGGCTGGGGCTAGGACGCTCGCTTTGGGAGCGAGAGGTCGTCCCGCCTATTTATAGGCGGAATCGCTCCGATTGAGTTTTTGAACGAAGTGAAAAATTACTCGATCGTGATTCTGCCGAAGCTTTAGCGAAGGCATGGCTCCGATTTAGTTTCCTATATAATGTCTTAAACTAAATCCATTATATTTTATGTGAAATATGGAGGACGATACACTTAATTATTTTGAGGATTTATACAATCAGCATCGGGATCAATTTCTCCAGGAATGGGGTATTGAATCAGCGGGACAATTAACAGTTGGTACACTAGAATTCCTTCCTGCTGGACAACCAGTCTTCTTTGAAGGAAGAACTCGGTGCTTTGATCCTGAAACACTCAGCGTGCATAGGATACATGGATTTGGTGACTACCATGGTCAAAGTACTTCGAAGAAGGAAAGATCAGGAGATGGATTTCCTTTCTC
>CALMQQ010000060.1 GCA_937871845.1 uncultured bacterium | reverse complement strand
GGGTGGGATTTGAACCCACGATCAGGTTTCCCCGATACCGCTTTTCGAGAGCGGCTCTTTCGACCACTCAGACACCCTTCCAAAATGGTTTTACTTATTATCTTGAGTCTACTTGTCCCTCGAACCCCTAACTTTATCAGGGGGTAGAGGGATGCGACCCTTCCATTATTTGAACTCTTTCGGCTTCACCCCACCCTTCATCGAAGGGAGGGACAATCTCAGTTTACCAGCCGAAGTCTTGACGAAGGCTGGACACCCTTCCTTACTAAGGAATTGTAGCATAACTCAAGTTTTGTTTAATCTCAATTTATGGTAAACAAAGATGAGTATGAGAAGAAATATATAATGGGGGTGCGATTTACACCCCCATCGGTTAGTTTATTGTAATCGTTTTCCCTGCATCATAACCCTTAAAACCTGAACCATCGTCGTAGTAAACATAAGTTCCATCAGTTCCATAGACCCCTTTGTGGTCCGTTACAAGGAGATATTCAAATACCTGAGTATTACTATTTTCACTATAATACGCATCAAAAGTTAGCGATCCTCTTGATACCTGTGGCCATTTATTTGAATAGTTCTTACTGTAGACCCAATCACGATATGCTTCTGAGGAATCCAGTCTAGGGATAGCACTACCAACAGTAACACCAGCAGGAAGATAAGTCTTAACATGATATCCTTTGTGTTCTTTTTTGGCAGTAACGGTAAGTCTCACCAATGTGTACTCGCTTGAGGGGATTGTAGAAGAACTAATCATTGTTTCTAAAGGCATGTACTCAGTTTTAACCGTAAAATCGTCTGTCGATGTAATTTGACTTTGAGTCACCTCACTGAGTTTCAGAAGATATCTCAGCCCATCTTTGTTGGAGGTTATTCTAACAACATTCTCTCCTCCTTTTAGATTAGTTAGAAGGAAGCTTTCACCAAATTCTGAGATATTACCTTTAAATACTTCTGTCTCGTTTACATAAAGCTCAATTTCAGCATCTACAGACTGTTCTTGCACTCTATAATTCAATAACATCTCGTTAATTAGTGCTGATTCAAAAGCCGAATCTGTTTCTGTATTAGCCATTATCCAATTCCCGACTTTTTCTTCGGA
>CALMQQ010000059.1 GCA_937871845.1 uncultured bacterium | reverse complement strand
GGCACCGCACTGTCAGTTCGCTGATGAACCAGGCTGCCGTTCACTTGCTGGTAAAAAGCGTTCGATAATCCTTTTACGGCATTTTCCGGTGTTTCCTCGCTATAGCGTACTCCACTGAGAAGCTGATGTTCTAACGGCCCTGTTTTGAAACGATTATGTGATTGTATTTGTACGCCCTTAACGGTAAATCTCTGATCATTATTTCCATAGCGTACACCGTTGGCATGCGTGGTATTCCGTGTTCCATGCAGAATGCCACGCAGTAAGTCTGCATTAGCACCATTATTATTAATAATATCGCTAATACCACCGAGATTGATCCCGTTGATTTGGTTCAGGCGATTATAGTAACGATATGTTTCTGTCCAATAAACGGCTGTATCCAGCGAATGATTTTCATTGAAGCCAAATTGATGCCGTATGCTCGCTGAGCGACGGCCACGGTTCATACGCTCCAACTCGCTGAGTCCATAGCGACGGTTTTGGTCTTCTCTAAAATCTGCATCAGTCAATCCAAGGTAGCTAACGTCTAGACGTTCATCATCGTAATGCAATTTGACATCCAATTGTTGCGCAAACCGGGCCCCTGGCGCACTTTTCCACCTGGCTTTTCCAATATATTCGTTAATGTCATAGCCGGCTGTGTGTTTGCTGCGATCTATATCATGAAAACCATTGCTTTTGCCTTGATACGTTTCGAGCAGGAAGCCAAATTGCCCGAAAGCGGCTGCATCGAAGGTGCCTCCATAGTGGGCATGGATTTTGCTTGTTCTAAATGCTCCAACTTCAACGTTAACCGCACCAGTTAACTTATCAGGAATCGGAGTAGAGATCACGTTGACCGCACCAGATGTGGTATGGGGTCCATGCATGAGCACTTCTGGTCCCTTCAATATTTCAATGCTGCTGATTCGTCCAACATTGGGAAAATAATAAGCTGAAGGGTTGGAGTAAGGTGACATTGCCGCCGGGATACCATCTTCTAATACAGAAATACGATCACTGCGGCCAGCTGATGATGCACGAACGCCTATACGAGGAAACATACCCAGCCCATCTTCCTCTCTTACATATACCCCTGGCACGCCACGCAGGACTTGATTGATATTGGTATGTTTGAATTTATTCAATTCTTCTGCAGACAGAACATAAGCTGACCCCATTGAACTTTGTGGATTCTCAGGATTTGCTATGATCTTGACCGGTTCCAACATGGTGGGAGGGCTACCAGCATTATTATCATCAGTGGCAGGAGTGACTAAGTCTTGTGCAAACACTGGCTGTAAACTGACACCGAATGCACAGGCAAGGACAAGAGAAAGTTTTGTATATTGATAGGGGTTGACAATAGTGAATGGAATGGAAATATTCATTGGCTTTGATCCCTGGGTTGTTAATAACTGAATAACTGGTATCAGAGCACCACATACTGCAGATCATGCAAGAAACACCGAGCATACAATTTCCCCTTTGTTACGTTTCTTAGAGGAAATACGATTGATGATGTGAGCGATACTGATTTGCATTAAACTACAGGGGCATTTGTCAGAATACTGTCAGATTTGCCCATGAATACTCATTCTCTCGTACCTAATTACGGTAGTAGTGCCAGACAGTGCTACGAACCGATTCGTGTTCTGATTGTGGACGATCATATCGACTTGATCAGCAATGTTTTCGCCTACCTGGAAAACAAGAACTTCATTCTCGATGCAGCCAGAGATGGTGAATCCGCTTTGGAATTGAGCAGTAATGGGCAGTATGATGTGCTGATACTCGACTGGATGTTGCCCAGGCTCAACGGATTGCAAGTGCTCCAGCGTTTGCGGGCGGCTGATGTGGATACTCCGACGCTGATCCTCACTGCCAAGAGTGATATTCCTGATAAGCTTTCTGGATTCGCTGCTGGTGCTGATGATTACCTGACGAAGCCATTCCTGATTGCAGAGCTTGAGGCCAGAATCTTAGCTTTGCATACAAGAAGGATAGGGCGTGCGAAAATCTTGCGGGTAGGTTCCCTCATCTACCATCTCACATCACAGCAAGTGATGCGAGATGGCAGTATCATTCATCTTCACAGTGGTTCTCGGAAATTACTACAAGTCTTGATGAGGGAGAGCCCGAACGTGGTAACGAAGGATCGCCTGGAAAGTCTA
>CALMQQ010000058.1 GCA_937871845.1 uncultured bacterium | reverse complement strand
AGTCATAATATCAAAGACGTTAAACAATATTGTAACCGAGTGATTTTGCTGAAAAATGGAGAGGTGGTCTATAATGGACCAACAGGGGAAGGGATTAAAATCTTCGAGAATCAGATGGGATTGGTATCACAGGAGTAAGTCTTTATCAGTTTCCTTTTCAAACCCTACTGAATTAAGCAACTCTAATTAACCGAATTATTAGTGATAGAGCTTTTCTAACCATAATACGAAGTGGTCTGAATTGAGCAATTTTCGTTTTTTCAAGTTTTTCTAATGTCTTGTAACTCCTAGTTTGATATTTACGATTAATTTCTCTCAATTCTTCAATATGCTTGTAGTGATTTTTTATAACGTCCTTCGACTTTACTGATCTTTGAAGAGTGTTTATTGTAATATTATTGGAATCAATAGAGGATTGTAATTGTGCGATTTCTTTTTTGTCATTCTCGATAGTATTTGTCAACGAAAGTATTGATTCTACAGGAGAGTTATAAGGTGTGTCTTTTACAAATTTTTTATAGCTTTTCTTTATTTTTTCTAGCTTGGGGTAACTAATAAATATCTTAGAGAGTAGATTGTATTCATAATCCAGCATTTTTTGAAACATTTGGGCAGAGTGAGGAGTATTCTTTAACCACTCAACTGGCACATAAATATCATGAAAGAAGTTATAACATTTAAATTTTGGAGATGTAATTGAGTGAATTCTCCGTTTAAGTTTTAAAGAGAGATAGAAAATGGTTCTAAGTAGCAGATACTCTTTAGGCAGCGGATATTCAAAACACCATTCAAAATCTACGAAGTAATATTTATTATCTTTCCTTATTATGTTGTCAAAGTTAATGTCATAAAAACCCGGCTTTAAACAGGATATGTTGTCTTTTTCTTTATAAACTTTCTTCGGATCAAATTGCGATACAAAATCAGGGTAGTTATAAGGATTGTCTTGAACTACCTGAAAAGTCTGTATGAATTCAATCACTTCAGAAACTAATTTATTTGCCTCTACAATATCCCCCTTAAATAGAAGGCTTTCTATCTTTGATTCAATATTTGTTCCGTCAATAAACTCCGTCCATAAAACCTGATTTTTTATTTCAGTTTTTGGAAGTAGAAACTTGTGGGATGATTTTGAAAGAAGTTGGTAGTTTGTAAAAATTGACTCAATATGGTTGGTGCCTTCGGGGAAAACCGCTTCTTTAGTGATATATTTCTCAGAGTCGTTGCTTATTAATTTGGTGAGAACTGTATATTTTCTTTCTCTGTTGTACTGTGCCTGAGCAAAATGAGTTTTATACATGCGCATCAACTAAAAATGAATTAGCAAATTTATCAATTAACATCTCGTCCGAGAGGGTCTGTCCAAGAGATGTCTCGTTAAATAGTTTTATAAAATCTTGACTATCGTCTACAGTTCTGAGAACAGAGCTGTTTGTCATGTTTTTTATATTTAATAATCCCTCTTCTGAAAAAACGATTTGAGGCATTTTGTAATCTGGGAATGGGTAATAGAAATCCGTTTTCTCAAAACCAGCGCTTATAATTAGTTTTGTTAATTCAGATTTGGAGAATGTTCTAACGCCTTCACTTTGAGGATAGTTTTCTAATGAGTCAAAAAGTTTTCCCGTATGGTCTTCAGGTGCACCACCTATATATTTCAAACCTAGTTTGTTTTCTATCGCAATTAACAAATGACCGTCTTTCTTTAATAATTTCTTAGAAGTCCTTAGAATATCAAGATAGGGTTCTTTTGACTTTGAATACTTCCCGGAGTACTCAAGAACGCCAATTAGAGTCACATAATCGTATTGTATTTTTGTCTTAAGGTCATTAATATCCCCTGTCAAAATGTTTAAGTTGGGGACGTTCCTAAATCTGTTATATATGACCTGAGCCCTTGAAGGAGATAATTCATTGCTGTCGATTTGCTTAAGTTTGTTAACAAAAACACCGGTAATAGCCCCACAACCAGCTCCTATTTCGAGTAGTGAGGAATCGGTTCTGAAAGGGTACCAATTTAATAGCATATGTCTCTGAGGAGAGAGGTGATATTTAATAGGCCATGATAGATGTCGTTTTTTTAGCTCTTTCTGAATTTTTTCGTCGTTTTCAGCTTCAGGTTTATCGAAAAATTTTGCGAGATATTTTTCTGAGGAATCAAGATAAGAGTCAATATTGTCAGGATTAATTTGTATTATCTTTGCCATAAACTATTTACTATATGGTTGAATTTTAACATTTTAGTAGGGTAAATCAGAGCTATTTATTCAGAATATTTGCTAGTATGATTTTTGAAAGATATACTAATAATGTTCGATTATACACTTACTTTAGAATTTAAGACAAAGCTTTGAACTATACAAAAGTCTTTCCCAAAACATTTTTATTAATTGTAACTCTATTAATTGCTTCTACTTTCTATAACTTTGGTTTGGACGCAGTCAATGCAAAAGCAAATAACGAGAAAGTCCAACAGCTATTAAAGGATGAGTATGAATTTGATCTTACTAGATTAGTGGTTGTAAGGGAGAACAGTGACAAACCTGAGATTATAGTTCTCGAAGATATTCAAGAGGAAGAGGGTTATGTCTCATCGAAGTTGTTACGGGAGAAAAATAATGATTTCTCAAAGAATCAGAAAAGATTAGAGAAATTAGAATCGAAACTTGTTGAATTGCTTAATGATAAAAGTATCAAACACGTTCAACCAGACTACTTGTATACGAACGAAGTGTGGAGTAGGGATAGCTTACTCGATACTCCTGATGATTTCGATCTAACACCATTACCAGCAACTGGTAATCATTGGTACTATGAAAAGTCGAACTTGCGATCACTTTGGTATGAACAGGATTGTTTTAATAGTGGAGTTGGTTGCGGAGGTTCAAGCGACGTAGTAGTTGCAGTTATTGATACTGGACTAGCCTTTCAGGATTATACTTCTGTCTGGGAAGATGTAGCATCAACTCCTTTTGACTTTGATCCTGCTCCAGATATGTTTGTAGGAGACAGTATTAATCTATGGACAAATTCAGGAGAAACACCAAATAACGATATTGATGATGACGGAAATGGATTTATTGATGACTACCATGGAGTGAATATGGAGAATTATTTTTACTGCAACACCTGGGGATGTTCTACACAAGAATCCGGTGAGACAGGACATCCAGATGATGATGGTGGGCATGGAACATTTGTGACCGGATTAATTGCTTCACTTACAGGAAATGGGACCGGAAGTGTATCCCCCGCAGCAAATGTTCAAATAATGACCATCAAAGCAAATTATTCAAAGACACCTTCATTTGGAAGTTCTAGGTTAGTAGAATCAATTAATTATGCAGTTGATAATGGTGCAGATATTATAAACATGAGTCTTGCAGGGTCAAGTTATGATGCACTACTCGAGCAAGCGATAAATAATGCTCATAATGCAGGAGTATTAGTAATTGCCTCTTCGGGAAACAAAGGTGGATCTGTATATTATCCCGCAAAATATCCGAATGTCGTTGCGGTCGGAGCTGTGAAAACCGATGGTTCTAAAACATCCTATTCAGCTT
>CALMQQ010000057.1 GCA_937871845.1 uncultured bacterium | reverse complement strand
GGATTGAGTTTTACGCTAAAAGTTTATTACATGGAGTTACCCAAACTGCTAGATTAATCTACAACCATACAGCAGGGACTATCGATATTATGGAAAATAAGTTCACAATCCTAAAGCCCAGAGAAAAAGAAGTGATGCAAATCATAATGGATACACAAAATTCTAGCGGAGCAGAAATTGGAAGAGAGCTCAACATGACAAGACAAAACGTCAATGTCATAATTAAAGGTCTCCTGAAGAAAGGTTTAATAAAGAAAATAGGGAAGAACACAGGAGTAAGATATATCCCTTCCTAATTTATTTCTCTGAACTTTTCAACCATTTAATTCCTAAGTACACAAATGGTGTTTCGATAATTGACATGAAGCATTTCAGAAGCCAATAAGGAATAATTAAACTTATAAGGAAGATTGCGTTTTCACTTACTCCCGAACTTAATGAATAAAATGCAAGAATCATAAACACAGAAGTATCAACAAATTGCGCGATAAAATTTGAGATATTATTTCTTAACCACAGTTTAGATTTTCCCATTCTTTCACGGATTTTACTGAATATCTAAAATTTCTGCAAATGCGAAAGCAGTTAAACTAGCAGCAGAAATCCTTGCCGATTTAAAGAATATAGTATCGTAAGCTGATTCGATTGCTTCAGAACGAGGAGAGGGAGTTAACCAAGTGGCAAAAAGTGAGAACATCATTATGAAAAAGATTGTTAACAAACCGGACCTGACAATACTCCGTGCCCTTTCTTTTCCATACACTTCGATTACAACATCATTGATTGTGAAAAGTATAGGAATTAAAAAAATTGCTACACTTGCGTTTAATTGATAACCCAGAATATTGACCAAAGGAAATGTTTTGACACCACTTACCTCAGCCAGTACAAGACATGCTATATAAAAAGCAACAAGCAAATCCATTTTATTAATTTTTTTGAAAAACATAATCCTAAGTAAAAAGTAATGGCTGATTATAATATTTTGGAAATCATTATGGAAATCTGAGGAATTAAAGTTTGATTTTAATCATCGCGGCTTGTAAAATCACAATACTATGTCAAAACGCGCAGAAAAACTCGCAGGAATTATCCTGAATCATTCATTAAATGTTCAGAAAGGTGAGAGACTCACTATTTCAGCCTCTGATTTTTCAAGTATAGAACTACTAGAACCACTTTATGAACAAGCAATCCTAAAAGGTGCACTTGTAAATCTCGATATCTTCACAGGGAACTTCAGTGTTGGGAGAGCGGACTTTGGGAATTTTGCAAAAACTTTCTACAAAAATGCTTCTAAAGCACAACTAGAAGATGTTTCATTATATTCGTTGCAAACAGATTGGGCTGACAAAGTTGTAAAAATTGTTTCAATTCACGATAAAAACTTTTTGAGTAAAATCAATAGTTCGAAGATCTCATTAAGACAATCAGCTTTGAGGCCTGTTTCAGACAAGATGTTACAAAAACCATGGTGTTTGACATATTATCCCACGAAAGCATTGGCAGAAAACTCGGGAATGACATTAGATGAGTTCACCGACTTTTACTACGATGCTTGCAATGTCGACTATGCAGACATGGATGCTGAAATCCTTCCCTTACAAGAATTATTAGATAAGGGTGAACGAGTTGAGATAAAAGGTGATGGGATAGAACTATCATATAACATTAAAAATCGCCTCTCACTAGGTGTAGATAATGGCAAACATAATATTCCTGATGGTGAGTGTTTCATTGCTCCAATGGAAAATTCCACTGAAGGATTTATAGAATTTGAATTACCTCAGATTTACAATGGGAATGAAGTTGAAGGTATAAAATTAGAATTTCAAAAAGGAAAAATTGTAAAATATTCATCAAAGTCTAACTCCAAATTCCTAAAAAGTATTTTCGAAAGCCACGACGGCAATAAACGAATTGGTGAATTTGGAATAGGTATGAATAAAAAGATCACAAACTACATAAAAGATATTTTATTTGATGAAAAAATTTACGGGACAGTTCATTTCGCTCTTGGAATGTCATACCCCTACAAACGAGGTGGTGGTAAAAATCAAGCACCAATACACTGGGATATGATTAAGGATCTGAGGCATAAGGGAAGTATTATTTCAGTCGATGGAACAATTATTTTCAAAGACGGAAAGCTGCAGAAATTAAAAAATTAAAAAATTAAGAAATTCAAGGATGAATAAATTCCAGGTTTAATTTACTACAATATCCTCAATCACCACATCCTCAACTGGCTTGTCTTTTGCACCAGTCTCTGTTTTTCCAATAGCTTCAACAACCTCAATACCACTGATTACTTTTCCAAATACTGGGTGTTTATCGTCTAGGAAATTATTATCAACTAGATTGATAAAAAACTGACTACCACCTGTGTTTGGACCAGAATTTGCCATCGACAGAGTGCCTTTGTTATTTTTATTGTCATCAGTGAACTCGTCCGGAATTGTATATCCTGGTCCTCCCGAACCTATACCATCAGGATCACCACCCTGAATCATAAAACCATCAATTACTCTGTGGAAAATTACACTATCATAGAAGTCTTCTTGGGCGAGTTTAAGAAAATTATTTGCCGTTATCGGCATTGTCTCATTAAACAACTCTATAGTTATATCTCCTTTGTTTGTTTTCATAACTACTGTTTTATTTGGTTGTGGAGTCTCGTTAATCATTTCTGAATTTAAATTAGTTAAAGTATTATCAGCTGCAGCCTCTTCAGTCACAGTTACTTCGTCTGTATTACGCACGCAGCCAGTGATAAATAGAATGCTAACAAGAATTGTGACAAGGAAGAAAGATTTTTTCATAATTTTATGCAAAATAACCTAAACAGATTAGCATAAAATTTATCCCGCCCTCAACCCCCTGTAAAAACAGGGGGAAGTGGGATAAACTGTTTCGTAAGCCGGATTCTGTATCCTCGCGCTTTGCGCAATT
>CALMQQ010000056.1 GCA_937871845.1 uncultured bacterium | reverse complement strand
ACAGATTTATTGAAGTAGTTTTTTATTACATTATTTCCCTCTCTAACTACGATAATTATTTTCTCAATACCTGCATCTAGACATTCTTCAACTACATATTGAATAATTGGTTTATCAACAATGGGTAACATTTCTTTCGGAATTTCCTTTACAATAGGTAGAAATCTTGTACCAAATCCCGCGGCAGTAATAATTGCTGTATTTACTTTCATTAATAAAATTTAAAAAATGAATAACAAACCATTATTCCTTACTATACGTGGAATTGCAAGTAAAATTCATATCTGATATATTGTTTAATCGCAATATTTAGTATGATTTTAGTGTTTTGACTTATTGCCTATCTAAGTGAAAATAAATAGAAATACAAACGTTAGACTTTCAATTCTTGGGCGATATTTTATTGTCTTTGCAATATTAATTTCGACAATTTCATTCGCATTTATACCCGAAAAAAACACTGCCAATGCAGATAACATTCACCTATATAACTATAATTTTAACTCTCCAGTAACAAAAACGTATATTCCTAAGCCTGAAAGAGAAATCTATATTGAAGCTCAGGAGAGCCTTAACCAATTTCAAGAGGAACAAGCCAAGGTTGAAGCGAGAAGGAAAGAACTTGAAGAGAAAGTAAATCGTACACTCGCTTACCTTAAAAGAGTAAATTCACCTGTAGCAAATGAAGAAATTGCTACAATTATTGTAGATCTTTCTGATCAAAACAATGCCGACTATCGTGTTTTGTTAGCTATTATGACTATAGAATCGGGTTCGTGTAGACAATCATTCGCATATAATTGTTTTGGTTATTTAAATGGAAGGAAATATCCTTCATATGAAGTTGCGTTTAAAGATTTAGTACCAAAAGTTTCTAGGCAATATGCTGCACGATATGGTTGGGATTTTGTTGCACTATCAAGAGCATACGGACAACACAACTGGGAGCTTCATTCGAAGAATATGTTAAAAGTTGCAAGTAGTATTTGATTCGAATTTTTTGATTATAAAGTATCTCATTAGGTATACTTTTTTTACCCAAGGTTAAAATACTCTTCTGTTTTATGAGCCAGAATTTCATACATTTACATGCACATTCCGAATATTCACTACTGGATGGAGTAGCCAAAATTCCTGCATATGTTGGAAAAGTAAAATCCTACGGAATGAACTCTGCAGCACTTACCGATCATGGTGTGATGTATGGAGCATTTGAATTTTGGCAAGAATGCAATTACCAAGGAATCAAGCCTATCATTGGTTGCGAGATATACGTTGCCGAGAGAACCAGATTCGATAAAACACCAGGAATTGATGATAAAAGATATCACTTGACACTGTTAGCGAAAAACAAAGAAGGATATCATAATCTCCTAAAACTAGTATCTCACGCTTTTATGGAAGGTTTTTATTATAAACCTCGAGCGGATAGAGAATTAATCGAAAAATATGGAAAAGGTTTGATTGCATTAAGCGGTTGCCTAGGTAGCAATTTTAATAAATATCTAATGGCTGGTGATGAACAAAAGGCAATTAAATGGATAAAATTTTTACAAAGTAGTGTTGATGATGTGTATATTGAACTACAAAGGAACGGAATTAAAGAAGCAGAAGATTTAGTTGAGAAACAAGTAGAAATTGCCAAAAAACTTAAATTACCTTATGTTGCTACTTGTGACACACATTATATTGAAAAAGAAGACCATAAAGTCCAAGAAATTGTCTGGTGTATTAGTGATGGGAAAAAACTTGAAGATCCAGCACGTCGTCAATACTCCTCCACCGAGTTTTATATTAAAAGCCAAGATGAGCTAGCAAAGCTCTTTCCAGATTATCCTGAAGCTCTCGAGAATACACAAAAAATTGCTGATTCTGTTGAAAAATACGACATTTTATTCGAAAGAGTACAACCTAAATATGACTTAAAACTCTCACCTGAAAAAACGAAAGATTCTTTGAGAAAGAAAGTAATGGATTCTCTTAAAAACCGCTATTCTGAGTTAACAAAAGAACTGCAAGAACGTATTGATTACGAATTAGAAATAATCAATAACAAAGGTTACAACGACTATTTCTTGGTTGTAGAAGATTATGTTACGTGGGCGAGGAGCCAAGGTATATTGGTAGGACCAGGAAGAGGTTCTGGGGCTGGTAGTGTAGTTGCGTACATACTTGGTATAACAGATTTGGACCCATTCAAATTTGGACTGATTTTTGAGAGATTCTTAAATCCGGAAAGACCATCACCACCTGATTTTGATATTGATTTCCAAGATGATAGACGTGATGAATTGTTTCATTACATGAGCAAAAAGTATGGTCATGAAAACACCAGCTTTATTGGAACATTTGGAAGATTAAAAACGAAAGCCGCGATTCGAGACGTTGCAAGAGTAATGGGCATAGATTTGCAAATCGCAGATAGACTGTCGAAAATGGTAATCGTAAAATTTGGTAGGGTACATACCATTCAAAAAATGCGTGATGAAGTCGAGGAGTTTGATGAAATTATTAAAGGTTCCACTCAGCTTGAAGAATTAGCTAAATACGTTGAAAAACTTGAAAACATTGCTAGACACGTATCAATCCATGCCTGTGGATATTTAGTAACACCGACCCCGATTACAGATTATGTTCCAATACAAAAAGAAGTTCGAGGAGACAAACTTATAACTCAAGTAGAAGGTCACAATATCGAATATTTAGGATTAATGAAGTTCGATTTCCTAGGTCTCTCTAATCTTACCGTAATCCAAAATACTTTAAAAAAGATCAAACAAACAAAAAATATTGATTTAGACTTATCTTCAATCAGCCTAGAAGATAAGAAAACTTACGAATTATTTCAAAAAGGAGATACCACAGGAATCTTTCAATTTGAATCAGAAGGAATGAAAAAATACTTACGTGATTTGAAACCAACAGAATTTGAAGACTTGGTGTTTTTGAATGCAGCGTATAGACCAGGACCAATGAAATACATCCCAGACTATATTTTACGCAAAAGAGGAGAACAAGAAATTGATTACATTCATCCTAGCCTCGAGCCAATCCTGAAGACCACTTTCGGATTTGCGATTTATCAAGAGCAAGTCATCAACATAGCTGTGGAATTCGCAAACTACTCACTTGGAGAAGCCGATATGCTTAGAAGAGCTATGGGTAAGAAAAAACCAGAAGTAATGGCAAAAGAAAAAGAATTATTTTTTGAGAGGGCAGTTAAAAACAAAAGAGATAAAAAAACTGCTGAAAAAATATTTTCTTATCTAGAACCCTTCGCTGATTACGGTTTCAATAAGTCACACAGCGCTTGCTATTCAATGATTGCTTATCAAACAGCATATTTAAAAACACATCATCCTTTGGAATTTTTAGCTGGATTGATGGAAACCGACATTAACTCAATCGATAAACTTGAGCGTGATCTGAAAGAGGCGAAGAACATGAAAATCAAACTACTACCACCTGACATTAACAAAAGTCATTTGGAATTTATTATCGAAGGTGACAAAGAGATTCGTTTTGGAATGGGCGGGGTAAAAGGTGTTTCAACTAAATCACTTGAGAATATTGTGGAAGCTCGAAATAAAAAAGGCGAATTTAAAAACCTTGATGATTTAATCACCAAAGTGGGAACCCATGGACTCACAAAAAAAGTCCTAGAAAATCTAATCAAAGTAGGAGCGCTTGACGAGTTTGGTTCGAGAACACA
>CALMQQ010000055.1 GCA_937871845.1 uncultured bacterium | reverse complement strand
CAGGACCAGGCCACATGACTTCTGCAGCATGATCTTCAGTATTAGCTTTTATCCATACTTTTCCATCAGTTGCGCCACTCCCTGCCACAAGTGAATTCAACGGAACATTGTAATAACTCTGGTCAAACCCATGATTCACCGCATTAAATTTAGTCGTATAATTATTATGACCCCAATCGTAGTCCTTACCATTCCAAGTTCTCCAGTACATAACAGCCTCTTTCGCGGAGGATAAATTAGCACCTGAAGGAATCCTTACTCTTACAACATCAACCAGATTATTTTTTCTTGAACTATAACTCTCAGGGACACCAGTTGCATGATATATTTTTACGGAGGAACCTGTTCTTTGTAATGTAAGACCAGTTTTGGGTTGTGTAAGATAAGTCAGTCCATTACTGCTCTGAATTTTTGCATATATTTTTACACTTCCAGGGTTTTGATCAGGCACATACTTTGTGTCCCAGGTAACTGGGAAATCCTGCCCTTGAGTCGCTGTCCCGACATGGTGTGATATCTTGAATACTTCACCAGTTTGAATTTGTTTTGGAGAAAAGTATGCTTCATGCCAATCCGTTGTATATCCGTCTCCATCTTCATCTACTCCTTCGTAATAACCTACATAGTCAACCTTAGTTGCTGTAACTCCAGCCTGTGTCTGTATATCAGTTTTAACTTGAGGATTATCAGAGAAAGTATTTGAAATGTTTACACTACCCTTGGCGACAGTTCTCGAATCAGTCTTATAGTAAATCCTAACAAGGACTGATGTCCATCCCCATTGCCCCCAGCCTGAAGGACTAGTATGAGATGTCGTTCCTTCTAGTGTGTTTGCACCACTCGTATTTAAGTCTGTTTTTTTAATAACGATTCTGGGATTATCCTGATGTAAATATTCATGAACGCTAGTTGTAGGAAGAGTAGGGACATCTGGAATGTTGTACCATTCTTTTCCATTCACTCTGAATTTCTCATCTTTTGTACCTGGGTGTCCACTCCATCTATCAATAATCACTTCAACTCGATCAACATCATCATTTAAATCTTCGGCATTTAAGGTAAACGGTTCCGGTTGGTACACTAGATTACCGAACTGTAAAATAGGATTAGGAAGAAATGCTTTAGCTTCTTCTCTACCTGCGTTTGGATTAGTGACCCTCCAAGGTTTGTTTGCATCAGGCCATTTTAACTTAATTTCTTTGTACACTGCTCCGAAAGGAGGATCTTGAGAGGCCGGAGCTACAACTGCAGCAGAAACGTCTTCAGTTTCTGTAGATTCGGGAACGCGCATATAGGTGAATAGTAGCAAAGATGAAAGGGAAAGTAACAAAACCCCACCATAAAGCATAGATTTTGAAACTAAGAGTTCATTGATATTTTTCATATTCAATTTATTTGAATATTACAATATAACAATTCGGGAGGAATGAGGCAAAATAACTAAAATATTTACCAGCATAAATATTAAAGGCTATTTACATATTCTTTTAAGCTCGAAAGAAGTTGTGGATCTTTTGAAGCAAGTAGTAGATTTGCTTTCAACCAACCTTCTAGATATCCTCCATCAAGGTATTCTCCCAGAGTTGGAAACACAACTACATCATGATCTTTAGCAAAAATCGTTAAGGTGTCAGTTATTAACCATTCTTTTTGTATTGGGTTTATTATTTGTGCATCTAGAGAATCATAAATATCGGGCGTAAAAATATATTTACTAATGTTAACCAAATCTGAAGGAGCTTCTCCTTCATTTGGTTTCTCAATGATATCAATCAAAAATTGGAAATTATTTTCATCACGAACTCTTGCGACTCCATATTTATGTAATAATTCTTTTGGCCTTTTGATAAAAGTTCCTAAACCTTGAGCGCCAGAATCTTCAAAATACTTTATCATTTTTACTGTTTCACTAGAACCGTCAGAATTATAAATATAGTCATCGCCCATAAACATAATGAAGGCATCTTCATCCTTAACATTTTCTTTCACTAGTTTTAAAGGTATAGATGTTCCGTATGCTTCTGAGGACTTCTGTGTAACAAAAGAGAATTTCGCTTTTTGATGCAATTTTTCTAGTTCATGGTATCTATCTATTTTGCCCATTCTTTCCAAATAAGCTTTCACTTGTAGCGATTCACTATAGAAATGTTGAAGCTGAGTGTCATTTTCTTTAACTATAAAAATGATTTCCTCAACACCTGCCATCAAGCAATCATTAACAATATAATCGATAATGGGACGATTTAATATTGGCAGCATCTCTTTTTGGATTGTTTTTGTCAACGGAAAAAACCTAGTACCATAACCAGCTGCTGTTATTACTGCTTTTTTAATTTTCATAAATATTATGAATTAGCTAATGTACTTCTTTGATGAAGTTCTCCCTCAAATTTATTGTCTCTAATTTGATACGTTGTAAGCGATTTCACAAATTTGTTTTCAGGGATATAACCAGAAACATTCGCGCCACTTGCGATAAATGTATTCATTCCTATTACCGTACCTGGAAAAATCATAACTGCTCCAGCAACTCTACTTTTCTCACCAATTATCGCACCCAATTTATCTAAACCAGTTTCGACTTCTCCCTTTTCAAAATGCCAAGTTATATTTTGTTGATCAAAACGTCTATTTGCTGTTTCAGAGTGTCCACCAAGACGTGCTTTAGCACCCATAATACTATCACCTAAA
>CALMQQ010000054.1 GCA_937871845.1 uncultured bacterium | reverse complement strand
ATTCAGTTCCATTCCGTAATCTCTGGCAAATCCGGAAACGGAAACAAGTCCTAGGATGGCTTCTGGAGACTGTTCAATATAATCCATCGCCGTAACAGCCCCTAACGAGTGTGTGACAAATACAAGATTATTTGTGTTGATATCTCTGAGTTTTTCTTTAAGGAATTCAAGCCATTCTGTTCTGTCGGGATGGTCAGGATTGGGCAGAGTAGGCATAATTACTTTTTGACCAGATTTCTCTAGCTCTGATTTAAGCCATGCTTGCCAGTGTTTCCCTGCGTGGCCTTGAATTCCGTGAATGATAAAGAATGTTTTCATAGTTATTAATTTGTTGCTGGAGGGACTTGAACCCCCAACCTTATCCTTAGGACGGATCTGCTCTATCCATTGAGCTACAGCAACTACTAAATCAAGATTTCATAAATGAAGTGAAATGAAATCTTTGATTTTGTGTTGTCCCGCACAATCTAAGATTGATGCGGGACCTCATTTAAATAATAAATAATTAATTTCCTCATTTTCATGCATACCTCTTGGTGCTTATCTAATTCGCTAATCCTGCTTTAAGGGACAAGTTCGGGTAAACTCACCTGCACTTCATTTGGTTCATTAACCCCTCGATTGATTTTATAGAGCAATGTGTAGGTCCCGTATAACTCGCTTTGCTCGTTTACGGGACAAGTTCGGGTAAACTCACCTGCACTTCGTTTGGTTCGTTAACCCCTCACATGATTATACCCCACAAGATTATAAGCGTATAGGGCATTAGAGGTTAAACGGAAGTGATGAAGTATTTAGTACAAGTTTAAATAGATTTTTGTTCAGTATATTTTCTTCTGAAGCGTCTTCAACCATAAGTGTGAGGCTAGATCCATCTTTCTGGAACTTATAATAGCCATTGTCGATAGTGGTATTATTCAAAATATCTATTATATTACTACCATCATTCTCGCTAATTTGTATCTTTTCTAGAGGATAGTTATTTATAATCACAAGGTTTGAATTATTAATGTATTTAGGCTTTAAGTTTATATCAATCATTGACGGAGTAGTCTTAACAGACAAAGACAAGTCAATTAGTGATTTTTCAATTACGGTAAAGACGACTTGATTGTTGTTATTAAAGATAATACTTGTGCCATCAAAGCTTATGTTGATAATTTCTCCAGTATCACTAATCTTAATAAATTGTTTTTTCTCCAGATGGTAATAGTAGTAGCTTGTATCACTTCTGATAATAATCGAAGAACCATCTCTAGCTAATCTGAGGTCGTTTATATTATTTATGGGGAAATTCGAAGGCAACTGTAAAACACGAGCTACCTGATTCTGATATAAGCTGATACTATTATTTATGGAAGAATATGCATAAAGTATTTCTCCATCTGTATCATAGATAGGTTTTGTCTCAGGTAAGTAACCTACGATTGTTTTTTCCTGATTTACGATATTATATTCAATAATGATTTCATCATTCGATACTATAAGAGAGTTATTGTTGTTGAACCAGTTTACTTTAGTAGGATAGAAACCAATTTGTTCGTTTAAATTTATAATTTTTTCGGCTGTGTTTGACTTTGTGGGATCAAAAATTATGACAGTTTGAAGAGTAGGATTTACAATTAGCATCTTATTATTTGTTTGATCGATTTTTACTTCAATATCAGGATCGGTAAAATATGATAGTGAAGTATCTTCAAGCGCAATAATTTTTTCTGGATCAGAGTTTCTTCTAAAGAATAATTCTTGTTCTTCAAGTCTAAGTCGCCATAGGCCTTGATCATTTGGTTCTACAAGGGAATCATTTACAAGATAATAAGCATAAGATCCATCTTCGCTGAAGAATAGTTTTGAGATGTTAGTTTGTGTTAATTGAGTAAGTTCTGGTTCGAGGGGAAATAACTTCACTTGAATAGTAGTAACGTATGAGGGGGAAATCTCAATATCTTTTTCCCAACTATGAAATTTTGTGGATTCAATTCTAATGGTATGAATACCCGGAGTGATATTATTGATTAATCTTTCGTCTGATTTAATTTGTTTGTCATCAAGGTATACCAAATTTTCTTTATCTTCAGGTTGTATTTCTAGTCTTATACTACCAGTCTCGACTATACCTGTTCTGGTGATTTTCCCCCCTTGGGTGTAGATAATTGCTATAATAGCTGTACTAATGAATAGCGTAACTACTATAATTACCAATAAAGTATTGAGGAACTTTTTTGTTCTGATTCGTTTTTTTGATTTGCTCACTTGAAATGTTTAAATTGATGAATACAAGTATAGCAAACTGTTAATTTGAATAAAATAAAATAAAATGGCAGGAAAAAAAATAGCAATAGATTTAGGTACAGCGAATTTTTTAGTAGCTGTAGAAGGCAAGGGCATAATTCTAAACGAGCCTACCGTTGTAGCTATTGATATGGACACCAAGAAAGTCCTTGCAGTAGGCACAAATGCAAAACAAATGTTAGGGAAAGTGCCAGGAAATATTATTGCTCGTAGACCACTTAAACAAGGAGTAATTGCAAGTTATAAGCTGACTGAAGCGTTGATTTCTGCTATGCTTGCAAAAGCACTAGGTAGGACTAGGTTCTTTAAACCAGAGGTAATGATTAGTGTTCCTGCTGGCATCACGTCAGTGGAACAAAGAGCAGTTATAGAAGCTGCAGTTACAGCCGGGGCTGGTAAAGTTTATCTTGTTCCCGAACCAATTGCCGCTGCAATAGGAGCACAGTTGCCAGTGAGCTCCAGTGCAGGGAATATGATTGTTAATATGGGAGGAGGAACATCGGAAATTGCAATAATTTCAATGAATGGTATTGTCACTTACGAGTCCAAAAGAGTAGCAGGTGATGCGATTAATGATGCAATAATTAATTTCGTTCGAAAGAAATATTCACTGGCCATTGGTGAGCAAATGGCAGAGCAAATTAAAATTGATATTGGAAGTGCTAAGATGATGGACAAACCATTGGAAAAACATGTTCGTGGTAGAGATGTAACAACTGGATTGCCACATTCAATTCATCTAACTTCAAATGATTTCGTAGAGCCTATTAATCAAGTACTCAACCAAATTCTTGCATCGATAAAAAATGTCCTTGAGAAAACTCCTCCAGAGTTATCCTCCGATATTATAGATAGGGGAATAGTATTAAGCGGAGGAACTTCGATATTGAGAAATATTGATGAGCTTTTTACTAATGCAATTGGAGTTCCTTTTCATACCGTAGAAAACCCACAGGAATGCGTTATAAATGGTATTCTTGAGTCACTAGACCACATTGAGGTACTAAAAGCAGGATTGAGAAGTATTACCTGATTTTTGATGGGTCGATTAAGAATTTGGTTAAAGATTTCCTACCTATAATTGCATTGTATGTAAGACCACTTCTGTCAAATATGGATACTTTTGTTTCGTATGTTGTGTCTTGAATTTTGATTTTAAGTATAATATTGACTCGGATACTCATCCCGTGACTAGATTTGACGAGATTCACCTCATAAACATCATCGTGTTTTTTAGTTAATTCCTTGTTTAATTTTCGCACAATTTTTAAACCTTCCTCATAGTCTACATTCTCAGGAATTATCCCACTGTCTATAATATCTAATACCTCTGTATATCCTAATTTCCTAGCAATTTCTT
>CALMQQ010000053.1 GCA_937871845.1 uncultured bacterium | reverse complement strand
TAGACTCGGAAACCTTCATAACTTGGCCGTCAATCATTATAGAGCCTGCGTTATCAAAGGTTGACATGAATTCTAGTCTTTCGATGTATCTGTTAAATGGATCCTCCCTTAAGTGTGGATCGAAAATTAGAACAACTCCGGAAATGGTTACAATTGCAATTATCAAGTTTAAGAATAGTGGGAGACCTCTTTGCTTGATGTATCTCTTGAATCCTTTGAAGCTTTTTATTTCATTGGCTAAAATAAGCAGAAAAGTTATTGGAAGGTAGGTTAAAGCCGAGGGTCTAATAGCTATTGCTATCGATAGGAATAAGAAATGTAAGAAAAAGTTTCTCTTCGTCGTTCCTCTAAGATATCTATCAAGAAAGTAAAACGAAATGATAGTAAAGGAAATTAGTGGAATCTCTTTGGTTGTAACTTGTGCATATCCGAAGTAGGAGGGTATTGAGAAAAGTAATAAAGTTGCAATCGAGGTGACAAAAAAATTGAAGTGTCTTCTTAAAAGTAGGTAGTAAAATAAGCAACCAATAAGGAAAATTATGTATGTAATGAATTTTCTCGTATAAAAAAAATCGATTGTTTCTCTGGTGAGTCCAAAGAATGAAATAATTAAATGTAAAAACACTTCGTATATAGGACCGTAGAATCTGAGGTTTGAAAGATTTAGATAATCATTATTATTGGGATTCACCAGCTTCAATGAAATTAACTCCCCATATTTTGCTTGGACAAAGTCATCTACATGTATCCCATATACTTTTAATGTGAAGAGACCATAGAGTGAAAATATTAGGAAAAGAATAGCTATGAATAAACTCTCTCTGTTTATTTTGATTGTTTTGGATATTGAATTGTTTAATAGATTCCTAGTCAATTTTATTAACTTTTTTAACAAACTCTACTATCAGTTTTGAAGGAGCAACTTTCAAGTTGAGGGGTTTCCGCTGATAATCTTTATGATTCTTCACGAAGTAAAAAATGACTTCATGGTCGAACTTCGATAACAATACATTCTCATCAAGTCCTTCGGTTCTCTCGGTATATTCTCTAAATAAAATAGTAGGTTTGCCCATGTAGCTTAGCTCTTCCTGGTTACTACCACCATCGGTGATTACAAATTCAGCCAAGTCCGTTATGTATGCAAAATTCTGAAAATCTTGTCTAGGAATTAATTGAATTTTATTGTTTTTCTCCAATTTCTCTCCTAAACCAGTTTTCTCCAGTTGCTTTTCGGTAGGAGGATGCAGTACAAAAACGAGATTTATGTCTTTTGATATTTTATCTAATAAATCTAGAATTTCTTTAAACCTTTCTTCCTTAAAAATGTTTTCATATCTATGAATTGATACGAGTGCGAATTTGGCTGGAAGTTTAAATTTCTTTTTTAATTTTGATAAAATTTCAGGATTTTTCTTTTTGATAATATAGGAGAGTGCTTCGTACATGGTATTCGCTTGTGAATTAATTTTTTCACCTTTGTACTTTCGTAAATTATTTAGTGCCCATTCATTTGGAGCTACGTAATAATTGCTAAATCGGAAACTTATCAATCTCTGTATTTCTTCAGGGAATGGGTTCATCAAATTGAAAGACCTAAGCCCAGATTCGATATGCATTGCTTTCTGGCCATGGAGCCTTCCGTAGAATGCCGACCATGAGGTAGTTGCAGTGTCTCCATGTGTGAGGATTAAACCTTTCCCTTGTGTAAAGATTTTTTTTGCACTAAAAGGATTTAATGTAATCAGAAGAATCTGAATCAACCACCCTGCAAATAGTTTAATTGTTTTTGCTTCATCT
>CALMQQ010000052.1 GCA_937871845.1 uncultured bacterium | reverse complement strand
TTATATTCTTAATCGTGGCATGTGCAGTAGCATACTATATGTATCGCCGCCGATCGGTAACTCTATAACACTGGAAGTTAAAAGCTAATAAAATTGACTCTAATGGAAACGTTAGTACATGTTAAAGATGACCATATACCCATGGTAACACCATTGGATCTGGAAAAGTTTTGGGATTTTGTTAAGATCAGCAAAACGTGCGGTGCTTTTGACGAAGAGTCATTCAATCATTTCTTACAAGTATACCTAGAAGATTACGAAGATTTCTTCAATAGTGCTGACTGCACTTTTAGTATCTCGAAACGCTTCAGAGAGGCGACTAACGAAGTTAAAGAAACGTTACGTCGCGCATCTTATCAGATGCAAAAAGATGGTTATCCTCTTTCGACTTTAGAAGTTTTTAATCATCCAGATTCTTGGATCGATCATTTCACAGAGGTTGCTGCATTTCGTCAAATCCTTGCTAGCGAGATTAATAGCCACTTCGTCTCAGCGATCTAGTTATAACTAGATCATGGATAATAAGGATAATCATTTTGTCGGAGAATTAGTTAAAGTTTCAAGAAATTTTGACGTTGATAAAATCTCAAAACTCTTAATTTTAACGATTTTTTACCCGACACAAAATCGAGTCAAAAACCACCCCAAAATAGTCCATAGACTGATAGCTCACGTCAAAAAATTCCAAATCAATATGAAAATTGAGTCGACAAATAGACACATGTGTCTATTTAGCGTCATTTGACCACAGTCAATCAAACACTTAAACTGCACACCGGGGGGTATAACGACTTTTACGAGCTTCGAGTTCACGCTCATACTTCTCCATGTCACTGACTCGCAACAACTCCAGATACTTATCTCGACGACGCTGCTTCTCCGTTTGGAAGTCTCCGATGTCATCAATAAGATGAGAGAACTTAACGTTTGCGGTTTCGCCCGTTTCGTGATTGGTGAACACATGATGAGAAGTAATCGCACGAGCAATTATACCATCGTCAATGTGTGCGGGTAAATCCGAAAAGGTGATCCTCACGTTATTATGGTTATCCACCATGATTCCGGGATAATCATCCGATGGAGTGGAGTTGAAGCGTGAGAACAAGGCATGAAGTTCGCTTGGCTTAATCCAACTCGGGATCTTAGCGGTAAGGATATTGGCATGTTCGGTGCGCTGCAGCTTGTACTTGGGAACTTTACGAAGAGCCGTAGATTCCTCCCCAGCACCTGAAGGAACGACAACAAATTTGGCATTACGCAAGATATCAAGGTTCGCCGAAGATGTCATGACAAATGAATATCCTCCGAAAGGAGGATGAAATTTCATGACAGAGATCTCGAAATCGCCATTAGGAAAATGAGGCGCAACTGCAGCATAAACTGCAGCGTAGCTCAGCTCCCAACTCTTCAAACGAATCATAACCTTGTCGCCAGAGTGGTGAATCCAGTCTTCGCGAAGCACACGAGGATCCCACTTTGTTCTCGAAGTAATGCAGTCCATTGTTGACGAAATGTCAGTTATTATTAATTAAAATGATAAGTTCCGAAAATCAATATGATGTTCAAAGAATGAATATCACAAATCATTCAAATCCTATAATAATGGACTCGATTACTCTTTCGATGCTTGGCATTAGAGTGGAATCTGACTTTGTTGGATCCGAGGGACATTCTCTAATTACCGAAAGCATGACTTCAACTGACTGTTCGGATTTTTGCGAGACTCTGGATAGAAGTTCGTCGATGCGAAGACCGCATCTCCGTGATGATCATCCAGTCATCATTGGTTGCGGTGTTCAGTTCCCTCACGGTATCGCGTATGAATTCAAACGTCAACATCATCGTGGCTTCTTTCAGCGTTGTCGTCAATGTATTCGTGATGTCTGTAAACGTCAGAAATTGAATTTTCTTCACCAGCCAGAATTCTAATAACAGTTTCAGATCCAATGTCTGTGCCGAACAACTTCTTCCCCCCTCTTCCCCCGGGTCATATCCCTCCGGAGGAGCTCATTGCAGCCATCTTGAATGCAAGGAAGTTCAGGCCTACGGGCACGTTGGAGCATCGTGAACGATGGTTGAACCGTCTCCCATACGAACGGCTACTGGTACTCTACGACGAAGCGACGGCTTCTTAACGCCGTTTGACAGTACCCGCTACTTTACAGCGGCCCGCATTCGAGAATGTCTCTCAATTATCTCATGTTGGGTAATTGAATTTTCTTCACTAGCCAAAGTCTTAATAACATACTTCAGTCTAATGGAGTCAGCTCTGTCTACCGTCGATTTACCGTCTTGGGTCGAGATCTGCCGTTCTGGTCGTCAGCTTCCTAAAGAATTCCTCTTAACCAAGACGAGGGAACTTATCTCGAAGAAGCTTGGCGAAGGCAAACTGACCGACAACTTAGTCGATGGATGGAGCAAATATTCCGCCGACAAGCTGCAGGAGTTCGTGGTGGAGATGTGTGGTTACGCTGGTTAAGAATTCCTCTTAACCAAGACAAGAGTTTTTAGTAGGTATACCTACTAATCTTATGATACAAAGCCCAACATTAACCTTTGGGCTTCAATCAAATCAAGATTCGATTAATCGAATCGGAAGTGAATATGCATTCCAATCGCATTAAAGTTCCTGTTGATCAAATGTAGAATATAGGGGATTTCAACGAGACCAAACTCGGATTTCCCACAATATCTGCATGGATATGTCTTAGCTGGTTCAAAGTTACTGATTACAATATTGCCACAGTTACGACAGCAAATGACACGATACACATCACTGGCGTACAAGAGACGATCGGCTGTAATAGCTGTTGTTCCATGACTTACAGTAGCATCATGCTCCATTTCACCAAATTTGAGTCCACCTTCGTTAATACGACCAGCTGCAGGCTGATGCGTCAAGGGGTTGAATAAACGAACATCACGTCTCTGAAGTTTATCGACAACATGATGCTTCAAACTCTGATAACTACAAAGACCAACATTGACCTTGGTTTCCAACGGGATACCATCAGGGTGGACCATTTCTTCGAGTCCTGTACGATCTAAACCAACACTTTCAAGAACCCCCATGAAGTATTCTTCGTATAACTGAAGGAATGGTGAAGCATCAATACGCTCACCGGTATATGCTACAGCTTTGTTGAATAGATTTTCAATCATTTTCCCTTGAGTCATGCGACCAGGAATACAATGAGGATTGATCATGAAATCTGGAACAACACCCTTGTTGGGTCCAGACGCAATTCGAGGCATCTTATTAGCTGGTAAAACAAGTCCAAACGTTCCCTTCTGAGAATAACGAGAGGCTACTTTATCACCAGCAATTTGGCGACGATATTGAACAACCTTAATTTTAACCAGCTTTTTCTTGGAAGAATCTAGGAGGACTTCAACACGGTCAATGTATCCTTCTTTTCCCATACCAGTTGTGATTGGTACATATCTTCTAATTTGATCACCTGTTTCTTTATCCGCTTCTTTACGAATTCGTCCAAGATGAGCATCACCTTTACCAACATACATTCCTATCTTTGGTAATCCAATCATATCTTTATTGACACCAGGGTCGGTAGATTTCCATAATGCTTTATTGATACCATATCGATCTTCTTCAGCCTCAGGTGTTAATCCGATTTCTTCCAATTCTTCAAGCTTAATCTTGTAACATGTGTATTTAGCGATGAGGAAATGTTGATCCAAGAATTCTTTCTTAGCAATGATAGAATCTTCATTATTTACTGCATGGGCCAAAAAGGCCACAACAGGTGTGTCGGTAGTTGGCATCGCGTTGAGTCCAATCGGCTGATACGTTCCAGTCTCAAAGAAAGTTCGTGTTGGAGCAATAGCACGTTTGATAGTCCCATCATAACGTTCGCGATGAACGCTGTGGAACCCTGAAAGTGCTTGCTTACTCATACTAGCCTGATAGGTAATACGAGGTCCGTGGTTATGATCAGCTGCCGGGATACATGATGCTGGAATTCCGAATTGTCCATACGGAATAATCTCTGAATGAGTGAAGGGTTGTTCGTTAGTTCTCAAGTTTGCGTCTTGAGAGTCTGTTAGTTTCGCGACATCACCAGGATACTCAGCAATCTTAATGAATTTCTCATAATCGTTGGCTTTTACCCAAGGCATTTCGATGTACTCAGCATCATCGGAAGATGATCGCTTGTTATTTGGCGATGAATCGTCATTTCTTTTTACAATTTTCTTTGTAATCGGATCTTGATCCAAGTACATCTCTAGTTCATTCGCATGAATAAATTCGATAAGTCCTGCTGCAGTCATATCCATGATACTCATGGATTCTTGCTCTTCCTCGGAATAGGAATCGATCTTCAGCTTCCCTGTCTTTTGGTCAACAACCAGCAAAGGTCGGGATAAACGATGACCATCACTAAAAATGTCGATATGATTGTCGAGGCGATTGTATGTCACGCAAACATCAAAGACATCTCGTGAAGTCTTAATATTGTCCCAAATCTTGGTGAAACTCTGGTTAGGATACACCCATCCTTGAATGATACCATTAAGCATCAATGGAACTTGACTCAAATCTTCGCGATCTTTAGTCAGATAATCATTGAACTTATCATAAAGCTTCTCTGTATCTCGAGGAATAGCAATCCAACATGTCGTTGTTAAATGCTTAACACGCCCACAACCAGATCCTTCCGGGGTCTCACCTGAACAAATGTAGCCAAGTTGAGATGGATGAACTTGTCGAGGAACATCAAGTCGGCTAGCTCCATCAGCATCAATGGTTACCCGATGCAAATTGGAGTAAACTGTCATCGGTGTTTCACGCTTCATTGCATCGGTCACCTGACTTCGACGACCATTAGTCTTCTGAAGACCAGATGTCAAATCTTTAGAGAACCCGTCAGTGATTTTCTTAGAGCTAATTTTGGCGCCGGGGTTAGAGGGATTGACGCTTGGAGAAATCTTCCATTCATCAAGCTCTGCCTTCCAATACATATTAAATAAAACTTCATGCTTACGACCAGCTGAATAAACTCGGTTGTTAACCCATGAATCACGATCATCTTGGGGGCGAACCCCTGCCAATACTCTTGCAAAAATACTCGCCATCTTTGCAAGCATGATCTTACGGAGTACAAAGTCTTCATTACTGGTCGGGTCATCGACGATAATGCTACCGAAAATTGTGTTACGGATCTTACTGATCAAGTCTTTCGATTCCATCTTTGCTGCCGATCGACGCGAGGCCACGACTTTTTCACGATCGTGACTCTTAATGTAGTTAAGAACTAACTCACGTGGATTAGCATTAGGATTAGCAGCCGAAAGCTCCTGAACTCGGTTAATGGCATCTGAGATACTGCTTAACAGCTGATAACTTATCCGATCTTGATCTTCTTCCTCTACAAAGCTCTTGATAAGTGGCATTAAGTCATCCATAAAGAACTCACTGGCATATTGTGTCAATGGTTTCCCTTTAGGATACTCAGAGTCGCTCATAAGTTGCAATGTAAGGAAGATCATGAAAGTTGGGATATCGTCCGCTTGATGGAAATTTGTCTTAAAGATGTAATTCTTCTTTGGATCTGCTGTTATATATACCCGCAATGAAGCAGTGCTTGTCAAGCAGTACATAAAGATCGTTGGAACTCCCTTCTTTGCATCGATGTTAATAAGCATTTGACTAGATGCCTGTTTTTGTTCGGGAAGACTAGCCTTCTCTCCTCCTTTGACAATGAAATAACCGAGAGGATCGTTAAAGCACTCATCAAACTGAGCACGTTCTGAGTCAGTCAAACCTTTAAGCCAACAGAAATGAGATCCCTTCAAAATCGGGATCTTGCCAATTTCCATACGCTTAAACAATCGAACACGGAAAGTGCTACGATCCTCTTCGGTTGTTAAATCTTTAGGCTCCGTGTAAACATCGACATAAACGGTAACGGAATAAGTATCCCGAATGTTAATAGCATCTCGAGGATACATAGGAACCATATTGTCATCAATCAAAAGATCAAGTAGACGCTTATTGGACTCAGGGTAATCACGATTACGATCAACAGACTTATCGATCATAAATGGGGGAACAAAAGTAACATTGTCAAAACGCCTGATGGTACCATCTTCTGTCTCCTTCTCTTTCCCCATGATCTGTTGAGGCACCCTGTTTAGCATCCAATCATCAAAGATCTCAATAAGATTACGAGACAATCCCATTTCTGCTTGATACTTATGATAAATCTTCGTATACGAGTCGATGTCGATATTACTCCCGTTGAATCCGAACAAGTCATTAGATTCTGTCTTGAAATCGAGACGTTCACGATTCAGACGTTCGTTAATCTCATTAACATAACGCTTAGTCAGTTCCTTGATTTCATTCAAGTCAGCACTAAGACAGTCGGATTTAGGTATGGGAGTGTCCATTATCAGACAATGATTTTTTTACTACAAGGTTTTTTGACCAATAGACTATTACCGAGTTGCGATCAAAATTTGATAATAACTTTGTTAGAGGCGTTAATGCCGAGCCTATAAATTTGAAAGACCCATGGGTCTTTCATAGTAGCTTACAGTCATCATGCAGGGATAGCCGTAATAAGAAAGTGTGCATTCCGACGCCAATGCCGGCCGAACTGTTCTGAATAGTATTGGTGATTGACAAGTCTCGTAAAACGAGACGCAACTTGTTGTCGACATTCACGCTTACCAGACATCGCAGCATCAAGCAAACTCATCGATTTCTGACGTGGCCTCTTCACCGGAGTTGGCGTGCTCACCGGAGTTGGCGTGCTCACCGGAGTTGGCGTGCTCACCGGAGTTGGCGTGCT
>CALMQQ010000051.1 GCA_937871845.1 uncultured bacterium | reverse complement strand
ATAAACTTAGCTAATTGATTCGAAATACTTTCTATTTAAGAACAATTTAAGTACCTCTTCAACTTTAGCGTTTAATGAAACCGTGGGTACTGAATTTGAAATATAGTCGTTTGCTTTTTTTCGATGCATTTTTTATTTTGTAAACTGTTTTAGTGTAGCGTTTTGAGGGGGGAAAGTTAAGTTTAAATTTTGTTTTAAGTTTTTAAGAGGCAATCAATTTGCTAGACTAATTTTATATCACTGTCCAAATGTTAAACAATCTTCGTTTAAGTAAAAGATTAAAAACTTCAAAATATGGAATATCCTTCAGAGATCATTTAAATGATTTCTATCAAAATGGTAGTGGTAGAAACATCCTGTTGAAGAGGAAGATTACAAAATTGAAAGATTATCCAAACTCTTATCAAGTTGAAGTTGAGTTAAAAAATATTTCCAAGACAACTAAATTTATTAACTCCGTGGTTATTGCCGATATTACACTTCCCAAGACTTTAGGGAGCTTTGTGGACGTTTTGTACAACGAATGGACTCAAAGTGGAAGTTGTAAAATTTTGAAAGAAATCAAAGAAACAGAGAAGTCCGATTACATAATGATGAGAGACCAAAATCCGTTTTCGTTTCTCGAAGAATATGGATATTTGAAAGGCTCACTTATTTCAGAATGGTTTTCTCGATTGTCATTTGAAAAAATCCATTTAATGGTCGGAGCATTAACAACTTCGAATCAGTACACAGTGATATATTTGAAAAATGAAGGTGGGCTAGCAAGAGTGCGTGTTGTCTGTCAATTTGATGAGATAGATTTACCAGTGGGGGAGAAATTGAAAACCGAAAAAGTCGTCTTTATGTGGGACAAAAATAGCGGATTGGAGAATAAATTTGCCAAATTAGTCTCTAAGAAAATGAAGCTAAAAAATGTGCCAAGAGAAATCAATGGGATTTGTTGTGCGTATTATGCGCAAGGAAATATGGTCAATGAAGAGTATGTGATGAACACTTTGCACAAAATCGATGAGAAAAAGAATTCAGGTCATTTAGTGAATACAGATACCATACTAATTGATGCAGGGTATTGTGAATTTGGCGATTGGTTAAACCATAAGAATCAATTCCCAGGAGGAATGAATAATATTGCAACGGAAATCAGAAGTAGAGGACTAAAAGCAGGGATTTGGATAGCTCCAATAATTGCAACTATTAATAGTCAGCTTTACCAAACCCATAAGAATTGGTTTATCCAAGGTTTCGAAGGCAGGAAAACTCAACCTTTCGATTTTATTGATTCTTTGAGTTTAATGATTTTAGATCCTACACTTACTGAAGTGAAAAATTATTTAGGGCAAGTGTATAGACAATACTATGACTGGGGTTTCAGGGTTTTTAAAATTGATTTCGTTTATCCCCTTGGTTTTACTACTGATTTTTCCAGAAATGTCACACGTGCACAAGCATTAACTGGATTATTAGATGTAATCAAATCCTCAGTTGGAAAAGATGCGATATTTCTAAGTGCAATTTCACAGTTATCTCCGTTAGTTGGTTACATGGATTTTGTAAGGACGGGAATTGATACCACTAGTCCTCTTAGTTATGCATTCCCAGTTTTTCGAGGAGTTGTGAATAATTATATGTTAGAGAAAAATATTGAATCATATAAGGGTAGAAGTTTCTTTAACGGAAAAGTCTGGAATGCAGATATCGACTGTCTCGTACTAAACCAGAATACTGGATTGGATAAGAATCTCATTATCGAGCAACAAATCCT
>CALMQQ010000050.1 GCA_937871845.1 uncultured bacterium | reverse complement strand
TAATTTGGCATTCTTTTCTGGGGTATTAATGTTGATAGCAGCTATATACTTGCCAATATTTAATCAGGTTTTAGGTACAAAGCCACTTGGAATTAATTTTATTGTCGCAGTTGTATCTCTTTCGGGAATAAGTATTTGTTTTATTGAGATAGCGAAATATATTCTTCACAAAGTCTTCAAGAGGTAGTTAGTCGACAAATATTTTTATATCGACTGCATAAGCATCATTCTGAGTCACAAAGACAGGATTTATATCCAGTGACCTGATGTTGTAATTTTTTTCAATCATCTTGGAAAGATTCACCATCATCTTGAGAAGTGCTTGATAAGCGTAATGCTGACGTCTGGCTCCAAACAATATCTGACCGTATTTTATCTCTTTCAACATCTCCATCGCATTCTTTCTGTTTACAGGTAATAATCTAAGTGATGAATCATCCAATACTTCTGTATAAATTCCCCCGGCTCCTACAATCATTGTGTGACCAAATCCTTTTGAAATGAGAAATTCTTTTCCTTCGAAATTTATGACTTGATTCTTATCTCTATTAATTCCTAATATTAATTCCAGCTTTTGAAAAATAAAAGGTTGGACTTCTAACTTATAGCCATCAAATGAATTTTTCCGTGCGATATCATCTAGCTCTAGAGCTGACTTTGACAATTCGCTCTTGTGGTATATGGGCAGTCGAACAGCTTTTATATCGGTTTTATGGATAAGCTGGGGATGTGATAATTTCAATACGAGTGGGAATTTAATCTTCGATTCATTACGTCTGAGATCTTTAAGTCCATTATAAATATCGCTTTTTAAATATTTAATATCATATTTATTTAATAATTTCTTCGCCTCATCGTCAGGTAACATTTCTCCTTTATTTTCAACTTTAAGAGAAGTGTTAATGATTGTAGGGTAGTACAAACGAGAATTTGACTCTGATTGAATATTTTTTCTCCATCCCCACACTTTTCCTAAAACACTTGCTGCGTCGTTCGCAAAGTCAAAATGAGGAAGTTTTTCCTTTGTTAGAAATGCTTGAGCAACATTTACTTTTTCACCACCAAGAAATGATGCTAAAACAACCTTATGGTGTTTATCAGCGATTTCATTCACAAATTTTGCCGTTTTTAGAGACTCTGTCATCAATTGTGGTGTCAATAAAATCAAAATGGCATCAGTAGAATTACTTTTCACAACTTGTTCAATTGCATTTTTGTAATCACTTGCAAGTGCATCACCGAGAAGATCAATAGGATTGTGAGTACTTGCGGATTCTTTCAATATTTTCGATAGACTTTCTTGTAGGCTTTTTGGTAATGGTGACACTTCAAGCCCATTGGCTTGAAGTTGGTCAATTGTCTCAATCGCAACACCACCTGCATTCGTTATAATAGTTACGTTATTTCCCTTTAGAATGGGTTGCCACGCGAGAAGTTTAGTTATGTTGAATAATTCTTCAATCGAACTCACTCTGATACAACCGCTTGCTTCAAGTGCCTGTTCAATGATTTTGTCACTTGTTGCAATTGATCCCGTATGCGCTTCCATTGCTTTTTGAGTTGCCTCAGTTTTACCTGGCTTTAGAACAACTATCGGTTTTTTGTGACTAATTGACTTGGCGAGTTCATAAAATTTCCGTCCATCTGCAAAACTCTCGAGATAAAGAAGAATTATGTCTGTATCATTGTCCTGTTCGAGATATTTTAGGAAATCTATTTCACTAAGATCGGATTTATTTCCAAGTGAAACAAATTTACTTAACTCGATATTATTGGATTGTGCCCAATCCATAAATGCAGTTCCTATTGCTCCAGATTGTGAGAGAAACGAAATTTTCCCATTACTATAACTTTTAGGTGTGTTAGCAAATGATAGGTTGAGGTTTTTACGAGCATTTATTATTCCTAGGCAATTTGGGCCAAGAATGTTCATCTGATATTTATGCGCGAGGAGTCTTAACTTAAGTTCAAGCTTCAAACCCTCCTCACCAGTTTCTGAAAAACCAGCAGAGATTATAATGATATTTTTGACTCCTTTAACTCCACATTCTTCAATTATTTCATACACAAACATTGCGGGGACTGCAATAATTGCCACATCAACAATTTCGGGAACATCTAGAATCGTATTGTATACATCTAAACCCATAACTCTGTTAGCATTTGGGTTTATTGGATAGATTTTTGCAGGAAATTTCTCTTTTAGAATATTATTGAGAATTATTCCTCCAACTTTCTTTTTCGAACGGGATGCGCCAATAACGGCAATTGACTTTGGATTAAAGAATTTATTAATTTGAGCAGTTTTCATTGTTTATATTATCCAGGATTTTTCTGGAATATTTTGTTTTTTGTTTGTAAATCTCGCGAGTACAAATAGTAAATCAGATAGTCTATTTAAATAAATAATAAGTATCGGATTCAATTTATTTTCCTCGTTAGCATATACTACACTTCTTTCAGCACGACGACAAATCGACCTTGAGAGGTGTAAAATCGCGCCAATCTCACTTCCACCAGGGAGTATAAAGTTTCGAAGTGTTTCAAGCTTTTTTTCAATATTATCAATATTTTCTTCGAGGTATTCCACCTCAACTTCACTTATTCTTACTTGTTTTAATTTTTGGTTAATATCAAAAGGAGAAGCCAAATCACCTCCAACTTTAAATAGGTGATACTGAATTTCTAATAGAATTTTTTGAATTTCAGCGTATTTTTTTAAAGATGGAATTTTCGATATAGCAAGACCGATTGAAGCATTTAATTCATCTACATTTCCAATAGCATCGATTATAGCTGAATCTTTGGCAACACGGGTTCCACCATAAAGAGATGTCTCGCCTTTATCACCAGTTTTAGTGTAGATTTTCATATGCGGTTAAAAACAAATCACGTAATTTAGCAATTGATTCATCATCAATTACCGATACAACTACATAATTCTTGTGGAATTTTTTAACTATTTTGATTTTCTCGGAAATTTCTTCTTTATTGTAATTATCAGATTTGGTTAAAACTAAGATTTCGGGTTTATCTACCAATTCCGGATTAATTTCTTCCAATTCTTTTATAATTAAATCATAGTCTTTCTTTAAATCTTCTGAGTCCAAACTCAGAAAATGAGCAACAACTAATGAGTTCTTTGCGTGTTTTGCAAAATTACTCCCAAGTCCTTTGCCTTTCGAAGTTCCTTCTATTAATCCTGGTAAGTCCATCAGCTTGATATTGTCCATAACACCGAGATAAGGTTCTAAAGTTGTGAATGGATATGCGGCAACTTTTGATTTTGAGTTTGTAAGAACATTTAACATACTGGATTTTCCTGCATTAGGTAATCCTATAAAAATTACCTCTGCTTTTAGTTCTAGTTCTAGAAAAGCTTGTAGTTTTTTTCCTGGTTTTCCGGGTGTAAATTTCTTGAGTGTTTGAACCTGTCCTTTACGGAAATAGTAATTTCCTTTTCCTCCAGCTCCACCTTTTAGCAATAATTCTCTCTGTCCATGATTTTCTATGGATGTGACATAATTTCCCTCCAAATCGAAGATTCTAGTAACTAGTGGTACTTTCACTATCAAGTCCTCTCCATTTGCTCCAGTTCTCCTATTCAATGCACCTCTATTCGCATCACCTGCTTCGAATTGCTTCTTGGCATTAAACGCTCGTAAATCGTGAATATTTGAATCACCTTCGAGAAAAACATCTCCTCCATGTCCACCATCACCGCCATCAGGTTTCCCACTCTTATGGAAATTAACAGAACCACTTCCTCCAGCTCCAGATACAAAATTTACTCTTACTTTATCTATTAACATTACGAAATATAGGCCAATAAAGCCTTAAAAAGTTATTTACCTATTGAGATTATAACAGGGTTAAACCCAAGAGTACTAACAAGAAGCCAATTACGCTAATGATTATAATCAAACTGATAATCATAAAGTATCTACTTGCGGGTTTCTTGGCAGATAGTTCATTTCGGATATCACCTTGGAATGCAACATCATCATTGGTTTGT
>CALMQQ010000049.1 GCA_937871845.1 uncultured bacterium | reverse complement strand
ACATCGATATTAATTATTATGCCCGTTGTTACAATTGAAACAGTAAGTTCGTTTTCAGATTTGATATCAATTGCGTTTTGAAGGAGTTTTTGTAAGACTGCTGCAAAAATAGCTACTACAAAGGTAGCGAAAATGATAATAAGTGCAATCAACATTAACCCAGGAGCATCATCCATATCGGCAATCTTAAAGATGAAAGGAAGATGGATAGTAAATATTGCAGAAATTGTAAGTGAAGACAGTTTGATTCTATTTAACGAAGATATTGCTAACTTTGAAAAAGCTTTGTTTCTATCAATAAAAGTTAATAATTTGAATGATTGGTACAAGCCATATAGAAAAGGCATCGATGAAAAGTATATAACTGAGAATATTGGAAGGTAATCCCTTTCTTCATAAGGTTGAGATAATTCATTCCGAAAGGGGATTGTTAGGAATACTAGGAATGTAACGACTGCAAGAGTAATCAATAATATTACTGATTTAAGGAAAAGAGTCTCTTTCTTTTTCATGTTTTGTGGTTAAATTTGAGAAATTGTAACACAAAAGATATCGAAAAACAATAAAAATGTATCGATAAAGAATGCGTCGATTAACCTATAGTTTTAGAGAATACTCAAAATTTATTCCACAAAACCTGATTGGTGATTTCGTGATGGTATAAAACCTCTCCATTTTTAATAGTTTTGCCAAGATCTTTTGGGCTTCTATTTGCAACGATTTGTTTTTGTTCAACGTACTTTGATTTTGCATATTCTCCTAGAACATTACCAACAAATTCCGATGCCTTGAATTGTTTAATAGCATCTTGGATAGAGTCCGGAAGCACCCTTGTGCGCTGTCTTTTATCTTCGTCTGTCTCAAGGTCTTCTCCTTCAAGGCCTGTTTTTAAAAGAACCAGTGCTACTGCATAGGGGTTTGTGTCAGGACCTACAGAGCGTATTTCTATGCGAGTGGATTTCTGTGTTGAAAGAGGAATCCTTATCATGGAACTTCTATCCGTATATGAGTATTTTATTTGATTTGGTGCCTCAAAATGTGGATCAAGTCTACGGTAGGCATTTACACTAGCATTTAGAATTAAACAGATGTCATTCGCATGGTTTAGAATTCTTGATATAAATTCCCATGCTGTTTTTGATAATTTCGACTCATCATTCTCGTCATAAAACAAGTTTTTACCAGATTTATGTAATGACAAATTAATATGCATACCGTTTCCGTTAATCCCAACAACTGGTTTGGGCAAGAACGATGCGGTCATCCCCATATTGTGTGCAATTTGTCGACAGACAAGCTTGTAAAGTTGTATTTGATCGCATGCAAGTAATGCGTCTGTGTATGAGAAATTTAGTTCAAACTGAGATGGTGCGACTTCGGGATGATCCTTTTCGTTTTCAAATCCTAACGCACGTTGAGCTTCTGCGGCTTTATCAATAAATAATTTCAATGTGTCTGTCGGTAATGTGTGATAGTAGCCACCTTCGGATGCTTCCTGGAAACCTTCTTTCTCATCGAATGATTGTTCTGCATATTGGCCACTGAGTAAAAAGCCCTCCAGTTCAGGTGCGACAAAATATTCTAGTTTATTTTTCTTATACATCTCTTGTAGTGTGAGATGTAGCGAATATCGAAAATCACAAGAATATGGTGAACCATCTTGTTCGCAGACATATCCAAACATAATCACTTTTCCTGGTCCAAATACATCACTAGGTAGCCATCTAAAAGAGTACCAATCAGGTTTTAATCGAAGGTCGGATTGGTCTATCGTTGAAAAACCTCGAATTGATGAACCGTCGAAAGTTAGTCCATCAAGGTTCTTAATAAAGTATTCTTTGTCGTAATCGAGCATATGAAAACGTCCTTCTATATCCGAAAAACATAGAGTGACAGCTTTAAGACGTGGTTCGCTTTTTAAGTAATCAATATAGTACTTTCTAACACTGGTTTCTGATTCTTTATTTGTGAAACGTCTTTTAGCTTCTAGATTTAAATTTTGTAATTCGTCATATGGAATTTCTAGGAAATTTCGCAATTGAGTTTGGTCCATCGAGTTAATATAAAATGTATTAAAATAAGAATAAAACGAATCTGAATAAAAGTAAAATATATTTTAATTAATATAAAAATAATTTTATGACTTAATTAAAGGGTGTCGATCTACAATTCTTTTCAAAAGCTTTACTCCTGCTTAAACCTTGTTTAACTCTTTGTATGTATACTGTTTATTCTCCAATAGTAATCTGCAGATAGGAGTCTATATAAATTGTTAAATTATTCTCATGAATAATCAAAACAACAATAGTAACAATAAAAACAGGGGTAATAAGAACAAGAATGATAGAGGAAGTCAATTCAGAAATGACTCGTCTAATATCAATATGAACGAAAGAAACAAACAGAGAAACGATGAATTCTCTAATACTGATCAAAGAGAATACATAGAACAGCAGAATTATAACCAATCAGGAAATAACAATAACGACGGAAGATCAGACAGAGCATAAATGCTAGTTTGATTTTGTACTAAAAAGCCG
>CALMQQ010000048.1 GCA_937871845.1 uncultured bacterium | reverse complement strand
TGATTTTAAAGAATCTATCTACAGCATTTTTATCATTTTCGTAAGTTAATACCTCAACTTCACAACCATGTTTGACTGCTCTACGGATTTTCTTACGATAGTTACCAGACATACGAGAGAATACAGCTTCTTCACCTTCATCCAACTTAATGACATTGCTGTTTTGGGGTTGAATTGTGTGTCCTGCCTTAACCCAACCTAAGTCTAATAGTCTCTGTTTTGCTTCTACGCTTGCAGTATCTGGTTCAAGTAGAATGTGGCTTAATCCTGCCTCATTTTTTAAATATTTCTCGAGCTCCTGAAATTGATTATTATCAAATCTCGCGGATCCTAATGCACGTGGGATATAGCCAAATTGCTTATTTACTAAAGGTAGTTTCTTCAATAATACTGTTAGAGGATAATTATCAATCTTTAATCTTAGTGGAACCCAATTTGGCTTTTTTATTTCTCCCCATTCCCAAGATTGTAGAAAATTCAACTCGTAATCTTTAGAGTTATCTAAGTAGGAATACCTGTCGTTTACTACGCTAACCAAGTGCATATATTAATCAATTGATGTTATCACAGTCGAAAGTTAAAAGTAAGATTTTATTAAGACTTGATAAATGGGTATAATATTAAATATTATTATTTCCAGATGAGAAAATTTGTCCCCGGTCAATATCGACATTATAAAGGCAAGAAATACCTTGCTCTTGGATTAGCCAAGCACAGCGAATCATTGGAAGATTTAGTTGTTTACATTTCACTTTATGAAAACGAAACTTCCCAGTTATGGGTCAGACCTTTGGATATGTTTTTGGAAGAGGTGGAAATAGAAGGAAAAAAGAAGCCACGATTCGAATTTATTTCATAGGAGATAATTCAAATGTACGTTGACCAAACAAAAAAGAAGAAAATAATTATTGTGTTTTTGCTTTTGTATTTCTTCACACTTGGGCTTACAACCGCACTTGTGAAATTCTATCAATCGAAAGTCGAATCTTATGCTAACATCACTTCAGATAATACCGAAATTACTGCACATGGCAATAGACCTAATCTCGAAATCCTTGGCATTTATAATTCAGTTACACTAACACCAACACCCATTAACAACCCAGACAATATTGCGCAAGTTAAAAATAATTCTGCACAGAAATCTACTAATACAATCGTTCAAAACAATCCTGTTTCTATAGACAAAAGTGAAATTTATACTTTGGTAAATGAATACAGGAAATCTAAAGGTCTAGAAGAAGTCGTAGTAGACTCGAGGCTTGAAACTAGCTCCTTGAATAAGGCGAATCACATGGTCACAAATAATTATTTTGATCACGGTAATCCTTGGTTATTTATTAGTGACGCAGGATATAAATTCAAATATGCCTCAGAAAACCTAGCCGTAAATTACTATTCAAGCTCTTCTATAATCAGAGGTTGGAAGGAGAGTCCTAGTCACAACAGAGCAATGCTCGATAATAGGAACCAACATATGGGATTTGCATATTTATGTGAGATAAACATATCCTCATACGAGAATACATGCCTCGCCGTTATTCACTTTGGAAGTGAAAATTAACATTCTGTTATAATTCTGAAATTAATAATTTTCAAATGAAGAAATCCGAATTAAATCTGGCCAAGGGAGTAGTGTGGGATTTAGGCAATCTATATAAAGGTATAGACGACCCCAGAATTACACAAGACCTGAAAGAAATCGACATCAAATCTAATCAATTTGAAAAAAACTACAGGGGTAAAATCTCAGAGGGAAAACTTACCCCCCTTGAATTGAAAGAGTCAATAATTTTATACGAAGATATTCTCACCTCTGTTGCCTCATATGGAT
>CALMQQ010000047.1 GCA_937871845.1 uncultured bacterium | reverse complement strand
GTGGATATGTTGATTTGGTCACGATGAAAGCTTATCAATATGCTGACGAAGAAAAACAAGAATTTGTCGAAATCGAAATTCCTGCTGATATAAAAGCAAGAGTAGAAGAACTCCATGACACTTTGGTTGAGAAAGTTGCGGAAGCAGACGATACATTGATGGAGAAATATTTAGAAGATGGAGTATTAGAAGTTGATGAAATTTATACAGCACTTAGAATGCACACATTGGCTAGAAAAATCTTCCCAGTTATGGGAGGGGATTCTAGAATGGCGGATACAAAGGTATTGCTAGACGCGATTTGTCGATACTTGCCTTCTCCATATCAAAAAGTATACACATTACATGATCCTGAGACTGGAGAACTTGTAGAGAAACTCGGAAAAGTTGTTGCAGTTAATACAGAGACAAAAGAACGAGTTGAATTAGAAATCAAAGAAGACGAAGAATTCGTAGCTTTGGTATTCAAGGTTGCAGTTGATCCACATATTGGTCAGTTAACATTCGCTAGGATTTATAGTGGTACTCTAAACGCCGGTTCTACTGTTTATAATAGTACTAAAGGAAATCGAGAAAGAATTGGTCGAGTATTGTTGATGCATGCAAATGACAGGGAAGATATCTCAAAAGCTCGTGCAGGTGACATTGTCGGACTTGTTGGGATTAAAGATTCTTATACTGGTAATACACTATGTATGGAAGATAGACCGGTTGCTCTTGAGAGTATTGAGTTCCCAGAGCCTGTTGTGAGTTTGGCAATCGAGCCAAAGACGAAATCCGATCAAGAAAAACTCGGTGAAACTCTAAGAAGATTGATGCAAGAAGATCCTACTTTTAAGGCAGAAAGTAACAAGGAAACCGGACAAACAATTATTTCAGGAATGGGAGAGCTTCATCTTGAAATCAAAATGGATATATTAAAAAGAGAATATAAAATTGATGTTACCGGTGGTAAACCACAGGTAGCATACAGAGAAACAATCGAAGGAAACGTTGAACATCACGAACTATTGAAGAAGCAAACTGGAGGTGCAGGTCAATTTGCTGACATCACCTTTATTATAGAACCTCAAGAGCAAGGTGCAGGATTCAAGTTTGTAAACAAAATCAAAGGTGGTGCAATTCCTACTGAATACGTACCATCCGTCGAAAAAGGTATGGTTGATGCGATGAAATCAGGTGTACTTGGAGGTTTTCCCGTTGTTGATGTTATGGTTACGCTTACTGACGGTTCTTATCATGATGTTGACTCAAATACTGATACATTTAGAATTGCAGGTTCAAAAGGTTTGAAAGAAGCTATGAGAAAAGCTAAGCCAATATTACTGGAACCAATTATGAAAGTAAGTGTTGTAGCACCTGACGAATTTGCAGGAGATGTGACAGGAGCTCTTTCATCAAAAAGAGGTGTTATAAAGAGTATGAATCCAAAAGGTAAGGTGCAAGAAATATTTGCAGAAGTGCCTCTAGGTAATATGTTTGGATGGATTAATGATATTAGATCAATGAGTAAAGGTAAGGCTACATCCGTGATGGAATTTAGCCATTACCAAAAAGTACCTGATGGACTTGTAAATGAAGCTTTGGGAGTAAAGTCGTAATAAAACGAATTTGTTTGAAACAGTAGCACAAAATACTTGCGAAAACAGTTTAAATTTGTTATAAATGTTTCGCTATTTTGGCTATTTTATAGCTTTTCGTTTGTATGTAATTCAAACTGCCATCAGAAGATGGAATTATAATTATTTATTATTTTAAGTTTTTTACAATGGCTGACAAAAAATTCGACAGAACAAAACCACACATTAATGTCGGTACACTAGGTCATATCGATCATGGTAAAACTACATTAACAGCAGCATTGATTGCATTTGCTCAAAGAAAAGGAAGAACAGCATCAGAAAAAGGATATGCAGAAATTGCAAAAG
>CALMQQ010000046.1 GCA_937871845.1 uncultured bacterium | reverse complement strand
CTCGTTTTTGGAAGTCCTTTGACAAGCAATATTTTGTCCGGTTTGGCAATAGGTCCGATTATTTTTGAAACGACATTTTTAATCTCTTCTGTGAGTTTATCTAAGTCTGATATTTCCTCTGTTGAGATTATAAAGGCAAAGATACCTTGTCCTTTAATTGGATGTGGGTAAGCAACTACTGCGGATTCGATAATACTTTGGTGTTCGTTTATCGCACTTTCATTTTCTGCTGTTCCCAATCTGTGTCCCGAAACATTGATTACATCGTCAACACGCCCGATGATGCGGAAATTCCCATTAATGTCTTTTTTGCATGCATCGCCACTAAAGTATAATTTTGGAAATCTACTAAAATAGTTCATCCTGCATCTTTCGTGATCTCCATATGTTGTTCTAATAATCCCCGGCCATGGGGATTTAAAACATAATAGACCTTCTTTTTCGTCTTCAAGAATTTCTTTCCCTTTTTCGTCAACAATTATAGGTTGAATACCAGGTAGGGGATGTCCTACCCAAGATGGTGTTTCTGGAGAAAGTCCTGCAAGGGAAGACAACATAATACCTCCAGTTTCTGTTTGCCACCAAGTATCTACTATGGGACAGCGTTTCTTTCCTACTTTCTCGTGATACCACTTCCAGGCTTCTTCGTTTATAGGTTCACCCACGCTTCCGAGGACTTTTAGCGAAGGCATATCATATTTATTAACAAATTGATCACCTTGGGCCATCAATGAACGAATTGCTGTAGGAGCCGTATAAAACTTCGTTACATTATGTTTTTCTATCACCTCCCAGAACCTACTTGCATCCGGCCAGGTAGGAACTCCTTCAAACATTATGACTGTAGCACCATTTAGTAGTGGGCCATAAATCATGTAACTATGACCGGTAATCCATCCTACATCTGCAGTACACCAGAAAATATCATCATCATGGTATTGGAAAACATTTAAGAATGTATAATAAGCATATATCATATATCCAGCTATTGTATGCACCACACCTTTTGGTTTCCCCGTAGAGCCCGATGTGTAAAGGATAAATAAGTTATCTTCGCTATCCATGATTTCTGGTTCGCAACTGCTACTACTGTATTTAATCTCATCATGCCACCATGAGTCTCTGCCTTTCATCATATTAACTTCAATACCGGTCCTTTTGAGTACAATAACATTTTTAATACTAGGGCTTTGTTCTAGTGCCTCGTCGGCGATTTCCTTCAGGTTGATTGTTTTTTCACCCCTGAATAATCCGTCAGAAGTTATTAACAAAGTACAGTCCGAGTCATTAATTCTTTCTTTTAATGAATTTGCAGAGAAACCGGCAAAGACAACTGAATGAATAGCTCCAATTCGTGCACAGGCTAATACTGCAAAAGTAAGTTCGGGAACCATGGGCATGTAGATGCATACTCGATCACCCTTTTTTATGTTTTTTGACTTTAAAACGTTTGCGAATCTTCCGACCTCGTTTGTCAATTGATTATAACTAAACTTCCTGACACCCTCCCTAGGGTCATTGGGTTCCCAAATTAAGGCAATTTTTTCTGGATGAGTCTTCGTATTTCGATCAAGTAGGTTTTCGGTAATGTTCAATTTCCCCCCTTTGAACCATTCGACTTTGGGTGTCTCGAATTCCCATGACAGAGCTTCGTCCCACTTTTTATGCCAAGTGAATTCTACTGCTATTTTTGACCAGAATTTTTCAGGACTTTCTATACTTTCTTTATAAATTTCTTCATACTCTTGCCAACTTGTAATTTGGTTTGTTTGCATATGATTAGAAATAACGAGTATATCAAACGTGTTTGAGAAGTTTTAATTACAAAATACTTTTGAATGATTTATTTGGTTTTACGTAGTTCTTCCCACAAACGACCTTGTTCCCTTGTGAGTTTGGTAGGGATTACTACCTCTACCTTCACGTATTGGTCTCCATTACCTTTTCCACGGAATTTGGGTGCACCGAGTCCAGTCATTTTCAATACGGTTTCGGGTTGTGTACCTGCGGGGATTTTCAATTCCTTGTCACCATGGACTGTGGGGATTTTGGTAGTGACTCCAAGTGTCGCAACTGGTGCAGAAACTTCGATTTCAAGATAAATGTCGTCTCCCCGACGTTCGAATTTGTCGTGTGGTTTGACTTCTATGTTCAAAAACAAATCACCGTTTGGACCTCCTTTTAATCCTGCACTTCCGCGATCTTTGAATCTGAGTGTAACTCCGTCTGGGATTCCTTGAGGAATCTTTACTTTAAAAAGTGTGTTTTCATTAATAATACCGTCACCGGAACATTTGTTACATTTATCTTTGATGATTTTCCCTTCCCCACGGCATTCAGGGCAGGTAGTAACTGTTTGGAAATTCCCTAGGAAAGTTTGTTGCGTTCTCCTCACTTGTCCCTGTCCGTTACAGGTGGGGCAAGTTATTGGAGAAGTGCCTTTTTCTGCTCCAGTCCCATTACATTCTTTACATTTGGTTTTTCTCGAGTACTCGATCGTTTTTTCGGCACCGAAGACAGCATCCATAAAGTCGACCTTTAGTGTAGCTTCTATGTCTCGACCTCTTCTACTTCCATTGTCTGATCGTCTGGGTTGTCCTCCAAATCCTGAAAATCCTCCACCAAAGAATTGCTCAAAAATGTCTCCAAAACCTGAGAAGTCATTGAAATCATAAGTACCACCGCCGTAGCCATATGGCGATCCTCCACCAAATCCCTGGGTGGCTGCATGTCCGTACTG
>CALMQQ010000045.1 GCA_937871845.1 uncultured bacterium | reverse complement strand
CTTGTTTAATTTCTTTAATATTTATAACAGGGTTAGATTTGAATGCAGAACGAATACTATCTAAATCTATATCCGAATAATTAAAGTTAAGTTCAATCACTGAATTGATTGGGGCGTTTTCTGCTGGAGAGTGACCTAATACTGTAAACCCGGGTTCTACACGGAAGTTCCAATCCAAATCCACATCACTATCCTCTAATTTGACTTCATAAAGCACATTTTTTTGAAGATTTGATAACGGTGATATCTTATATCCCTCGGAAATTTTTTTAACCTCATAGTTAATTGCAGGACTAATCTTCAATTTTTCCTGCAATTCAACATTTGTATAAATCGCTTTAGTTCTTAGGATAAATTCTGAATCTTGAGACACACCATCTCCAGAAATTTTAGATGCCGCAAAATCGACACTTGCCGCTTTAAGATTTTCTTGCCTTCTGAAAATCGGAATATTCCCATTCGTCAAAACAAAAAGCGTAATGATGATAAGTGGGAGTAACAAAAGAGAGACAACAGAAAATGTGGCAAATCTTCTTTTTTTTGTAGCAAAAAAACCAAGTTTAACTTTTGAGAAAAAACTAATTTTCTCTGGAACGTTTTCGTTTTTCATGTTTTTTAAAGTATGAATAGTATTATTAACTCTCTCATCCATTGCACTTTTGCCATCAGGTCTCAAATCCTGATCAGACTTTAGCGCTTTTGAGAGAACTTCTTCTACTTCTTTATACTCATTTGGCATGATTTTAGTCACAATTAATTAATAAATTTTTCTTTTTCAATTATTTTTTTTATCAGATTTAATGCCCGGTAATATTTCATCTTTGTTGTAGAAAGGTCTAGACTTATCACCTGTGCAATTTCTTCAAAATTCATATCTTCTCTAAATCTAAGTACGAAAATACTCTGTGTAGAGTCATCAAATCTTTTCAGGATTGCCAAAATCTTGTTCGAACTCCTTTCCAAGTCCAGCGTTTCTTCAATCTCTTGACAAGTAGCTTCATCTTCAACAATGTTTTCATCAATCTCAATTATTTTATAGCGAGATTTTCCTCGATAAAAATCAACAATCAAATTATGGGCAATACGAAAAAGCCACGCTTTGAAAGTATATTCATCTGAGCTCACATATTGTTTGTTGGCGAAAGAATTAAGTGCATTAACAAATACTTGAGAGGTTGTATCTTCGGCATCCACTTCGGTAGGAAGTCTGTGCAGACAATAATTGAAAATCTTTTTCTGATAAAACTTATATAGAGGAACAAATTCATCAAGACTTACAAGCGCTTTTTCTACGAACTCTTTTTCATTGGGCAATAAATGATCCAATCTAGGGCAATTTTAAATTTAATAACATATTAACTAAAAGCTTGAGTGATGTTAATAACAAAGGAGAAATAATGAAATTTGATGAATTGTTTAACGAACGATTAACAATCGCCCACTACTCCTTTTTGTTATATAATCAACATCCTTGAATAACAATTACTGATGAAAATTAAAAAAGAAATCTATCCAATTTTGTTGCTTACATTTGTAAATGCACTCGGTTTCTCTGTGGTATTGCCTATTCTACCGTTTGTAATCAAGCAATACAACGAAACTCCACTAATGTATGGATTTTTGGTTTCAGCATATGCATTTTTTCAGTTTATTGGCGCTCCAATTTTAGGAAGCTTAAGTGATAAGTACGGTCGACGCCCTATTTTGATTATAAGCCAAGCAGGAACGATGGTAAGTTGGATAATATTTGGAATATCATATTTCATCCCAGACGTTCCAGTGATTGGGATTTCACTTCCAATTCTAGTGATTATTTTCGGAAGAATTATTGATGGAATCACTGGAGGAAATGTCTCTGTTGCAAATGCTTATATCGCAGATAAAACAGAAACAAAAGAAAGAACAAAAATTTACGGAATTTCTGGAGCAATCTTTGGTTTAGCGTTTGTGGTGGGACCTGTTTTAGGAGGATACGCTAGTTCTTTTAGTATTGGTTACCTAGGAACGGCTATTCTTGCGTTTAGTATCTCCCTTGCAACATTATTATTAATAATTTTCAAAGTTCCCGAATCCCATGACGAGCAAGACAAAGAATTAGAAATCAAATTAATTAAAGAATTAAATATATTTGCGAAGATAAAGTCACTAGATGACAAATATCTCTCAAATCTTTTCGCACGCAGGATATTTTTCACGTTAAGCTTTAGTGCATATACTTCTCTACTCACTCTTTATGTACAGAACCGTTACGAACTAGATGTTAAGCAAGTAGGGCTTATCTTTTTAGTCATTGGGAGCTTCTTGGTAATCAATCAGGGATTATTCTCGAGAAGATTCGCAGAGAGATTTGGAGAAGACAGAACATACCTCATTGGTCAATTCCTTTTATTTTCAGGATTAATTCTGCTGTACCTTGCAGATTCTTTACTAATTTTCTTCGCCTGTTCTTACTTAACCAACTTGGGGATTTCGCTAAGTATTCCTACTTTCAAATCAATAATTACTTCAGCAGTTGAGAAACGCAAGCAAGGCTTAATAAACGGGATTGATGAGTCAATATTTTCTATTAGTTCTGCTTTTGCACCAACAATTGCAGGATTGATTTACACCTTTGTCGGGATTGGGATAACACCAATAATTGCGATATTCCTCTTGTTACAATTCCCATTAACATGGTGGCAAGTCAGAAAGGTCAGTAAGAACTAACTACCTAAACCAAATTACTCTTCCTCAGGAAGCGTTATTTCTAATGGTTCGTTATAACTATAGAAGTACAGCTTCATTTCAGAATAAACATGAGGAATTGTTGCCTCCAATATTCTTCCTTCACTATCGATTATCATTTCTATTGATAATTTATCATAGATTACATCAGCGTAAGCTTTAAAGATTTTTGAAAGCGCATTATTATTTTGCTTTCTAAAATAATTTATCTCGACAAACTTAACTGCTTGATTGTCTGGTTGGTATAATCCATCGTAAATATTTACATCCAAATCATACTCACTCATATCGCTATTGAGGTAATTAAGTATAAAATCCTTTACTTCTGGAAGTTTCGCAGAAGGACTCATATCATCAGAGTCTACCTCCTGTTTTTTCCCTTCGTCATATTTATAAAATTTACCTTCTTTTTTTATTAGTCCTGAGAAAGTATCACAATTAGAGCCTTCTATAACTCCTGAACACAATTCAGCATCATAAGAAACACCATATCTATACTCATCATTTACGTTATCAATTAAGTATTGTTCGTTGAAGTATGCTATTTCATCTCCGTCACTTCCCTTTGCGCCATATTCGACATATTCCAAATCATCCCATTTTGCCATTCCCTCCTCGATCAAAGTCTTTGCTTCTTCAAATTTCTGAGCATTGTTTACAATTGGCATATTATCTTCAGGTTGGACAACTCCATAATCCTCCCCATTAAACTCAACACCTTTATTATAGAAATCCCGATAATAGATTAAACCAAGCATATAAATAATCGATAGTAACATCACTAAGGTTAATCTTTGTGACCTACCAGATTTACGCTTATCTTTGTCCGTCATTTTATCGTCGACAGATATGTGCATTGATGGGTCCATTTCTCTCATTATGGGCATTTAATAATTTAAAGTTAAACTAGTGGGACGAAAACAAATCCTGGGTAATCTTTAGTTGTGATTTTTTCATCGAGTGACTTTTCTAGTTTTACAATATTTTCACCAACAGGGATAACCATGATTCCACCAGGTTTTAGTTGTGTAATTAATTCTTCAGGGAGTTTTTGTGCAGATGCACTCACGAGGATTCTGTCAAATACCTCCCCTTTCCTACCAAGTTCTTCTTCAACGGCTTGTTCAATCTTTACATTTTTGTGTTTAAATTTTTTTAGATTCTCTCTGCCTAATTCCACTAAAGACGGAACAATCTCAGTACCCGTTACTTCACCCTCGTCTCCAACGATTTCAGCCAAGAGAGCAGTTGTCCAACCAGAACCAGATCCGACATCTAAAATCTTATGCCCATTTTTCGGTTTTAATAATTCAAACATGAACGCTACAGTATATGGTTGTGAAATCGTTTGACCACTTAATGTAGGTAATGGGCTGTCGTCATAAGCATGACCATATTGCTCAACTTTTAGGAATTTTTTTCTATCAATTTGCAAAAACGCATTAATAATCTCAGAGGTTTTCAACACTCCTTGTTTCTTTAGGTCTTCGACCATTTCTTTGTTGGTTGAAGGCATCGTGATATTGATGAAATATTATTCTGTGACAGATGAATCTGGTTCTGTCATATCTGGATTTTCTGGGTCTACCGTTTCTGATTCTTCGGTATTGGGCTCGTCAAGCTCTGACTCCTCGATATAGTAATTATCTGTCTCTTCTTCTGGTTCACGTCGAAGGAAATTCTCAATTCTCCTAAATCTCTCTAGCCTATTTGATTCCTCGACTCCGCGAACATCTTGGTAAATTGCCAATAATATGAAAAGAAGTGTCAAAATACCTGCAACTACTGCAAAAAGCACAATCATAGGTAAGTAATCCCACTCTAATTCTTTGTATGTTAATTTTCTGCGGTTTTTATATGCGTTTTTAATTTTTTTAATAGGCATAATTATTTATTAAAACTTAATATTAAAATATACTACAAAATCATTTGTAGTGAAAGTTTGCCATTAAGATATGGAGCCATTTATACTAAAATCGCTATTAATTAACAATTTATTCTATGTCCCCAATTATATACGGTCTTTCAGGAATGGTTGGTATCGGAGTACTAAACATCCTAGTTTCCCTACTTAATAGAAATGAGGACTCTTTTAAAATTGGATTTCTTATCCAATTAGGCAACGCACTCGCAACTTTAGCATTATTCCCGTTTTTGTATAAAGAAAACCCTGGAATTACAGTCTTTTTCTTGTTAACTATTGCAGGAATTACGGGGGCATTAGCTTTCGTATTCATTAACAAAGCATTCAAAGAAGGAAAAGCAAGCATCAACTCACCCATAATCAGTACATGGGGTATGATTACAGCGGTTTTTGGTTTTATCTTTTTGAACGAAGATTTCTATTTATCAAAAGGTATCAGCATCTTGCTCATTGTATTAGGAATATTCCTTTCTTCAATTGATATTAAAACATTATTGAAATCGAAGAGTTTTAAATTAATTGCAGGTGTTAAATGGTCTGTCCTTGCTGCACTAAACCTAGGAATTTCATTTTTTACGATGACTTACTTTGCCGCTGACAATCACTGGTACTCTGTAAGTTTATTCACAAGATTTTGGACTATTATCACTTATTTTGTTATGGCTGGAACAACTCATAAGCCTATCCTTACCTACTTTAAGAATCTCCCGTTACTACTTTTCTTTGCAATTTTTGTTGATGTGACCTCATTTCTAATGATGAACATAGGCTACACCACAGCAGAGCCAGGAGTGGTATCTGTCATAACAAGTGCGTCCCCTGCTTTGACAATAGTCTTATCATTCTTGATATTGAAAGAAAAAATTTCTAAACAGCAATTATTTGGTGTTGTTGTGGTGATTTCAGGAATTATTCTGTTAGCTTTAAATTAATAAAATGACTTCTACATTAATCTTAGACGAACAAACACACGAATTTAAAACTAAAACCGGAAAGAAGGCATTAATCCGCTACCCTAAGTGGGATGATTTAACTGCTCTCACCGAATACATTAACGAATTATCAAAAGAAGATACGTATATAACCGTTTTTAATCAAGAGATA
>CALMQQ010000044.1 GCA_937871845.1 uncultured bacterium | reverse complement strand
AATCTAACAGATCATACACCCAACGCCGAAGCGATGTAGCTGCCCAAAAACTTGATCAACTCTGAGTCTAATCAAGTTATGTGGCTTGGTTTTCGCCACAAGAAGGAGCCGAAGACCCTTCTCGTAGAGTGTTTTTATATCAGAATATTTAGTTTAAAAGTTTGATTTTTGTAGGCTAGAGTTTAAAACTCTTAATTAAGAGTTTTGTGCAGATTTTGATCAACTGTTGTTAGCCTTGTTACAGCAATGTAATTTTAGGGTATCTAAATTGTCGACTCTTTGGATTAAGTAATTTATCATGAACCAGTGAAAAACATGAAAAACAGCGATTTTGGACCCGAGAAAAAGATACCTCAAAAGTAGTCCAAAATACCTCACAGACTGTTAGCTCACAGCATCAACGTTTTTAATTGAAAATCACGGTTTATGCTTTTGTATTTGTTTTTGCCAGCAGAATAACGGCTGATAATTCTTCTGAGATTTCATCTTCTTGAATCCATAAGTCCCGATATACTTAGAATCCTGAAAAGAATCCATAATATCGTGCATTGGTTGAACAAGCCTTACTTCAACGCCTTCAATTATTACGTCGTTTAAAGCTAAAACTACCACTCCGTTGAAATTCATCAAAGCCCATACTTTCTCAAGAGATGGCCTTAGAAATCCAACTAACCAATCTTCTCTCGTTCTAAACTTGAGATAACTTTGGCCTTCATCTTCAGAATAATGTTCAGCGCTAAAGTAGGGAGGACTAGAATACATTAAATCAAAGCCAGATTCTTCCGGGGTCAGTACGACTTCTTCAAATGGTTTAATGTGAAACTTGTATTTATCGACATTTTCTGGATCATAGAAATTGATCATGTCATACCAATTCTCAACGGCGGCTTTATTCGGATCAACAGCGGTCAAGAGTGTATGTTGTCCGTAAGCCATCGTGGCAATTATCTCGTCTCCCCAAGCCCCGCACATCATTAGAATTTTCTTTGGCTTCCATTTGTTCATCAACCATAATGCTAGATTGGCAGGGAAAGCGTCACAATTCTTCTTATAAATTGTCTTTCGAAGAGACCTAATTGTATCTTCGCTGTAAACATCTCCCTGAAGAATATTATGATAGTATTCTTTCACCCATTGCAAGTTATATTCTGGATTAATATAAACATCCCAAGGCGACGGATAGCCTTCTCGATTACACTTATTTCTCGCATCTTCTTGGAAGTATTCCATCAATACCTCATACGCATATCCAGTAATAAATGCCCTAGTCATTATAAGTCTTTTCGCTTTATCTAATTTTGTATTCTGTCTAGACATATTATAGTTACATATATAGTTTGTGAGATTGTCTATCTTTAATGCTTCGAAGATACTTGCAAGTTTTTCTTCAGGTACAAGGTATCTAAGATAAGGATAATCGATATATTTTGTTACATCTTGCGAGATTTCTTCTACAGTAGGTAACTCACCATCGATTATATCTTGATATTGTTGCTTGCTAATGCGCCTTTTGACTCCGTCAATGTATGAATAACAATATCCTCTTGGAGTTGTGTAGACAACACTCATTTTATTCTTACAGGAAATTCGAGCATAGATCGAAAAACAACAATAAATTACAGTGAATTAGTTTGGATTAAAATTTCTCGAATATATTCCTATAATTGATATTTCATCTTCCGAATCATTTTTTTTACATTGGTTCTTCTAAAAACATTTCGTATACTTTTGTAGAACTGCATGCCTGTTTCTCAAGTCGAGGGTATTATTTACGGACCGAGTTTTTGATATCAACAGTGTTGACATTGGTGCGTCATACTATGATTCGACAAGAGGAATTAAAGGTCATTTTCAAATTTATGATCTTGTCCCCAAATGTAACTGACATCTTTTATTCGTTAATAAAAGATGTCAGTTACATTTGGGGACAAAAATTATTATCCCAAGTCAACACGGGTAGAAATAAAGTATACCGTTGCATTAAATGATGCTCCAGTGTCAG
>CALMQQ010000043.1 GCA_937871845.1 uncultured bacterium | reverse complement strand
CGTGGAAAGGACATATAAGCGGGAGGCGGTGATGGGCGATTACTCCACGGCAGACGGACAAAAGCGGCTTATGGCTGAATCCATGGGTCTGCCGTCCGATACCTACACACGCAAGATCAAGCTGCGACCTGCCGGAGAAGACTACGGAGCCGATCCGCTCGGCGATGGAACCTTCCGAATGGTGCCGAGTGGGGACATTGTTGATCTTGCCGAGCGTAATCGGAGGCTCGCATGACTTGAAAAAGAAGGCCCCAAATTAAAAATTGGGGCCTTCTTTTTTGTTCTTGACAAATCCAATTCCCGCCAAGTATAACTCGAAAACACTGCGACGGAAGAGATGGAAAACGCCCCGCATAGGCTCTACCGATTCCAGCAAAAACGCTAGTAACGGAAGGCCCCAAATTAAAAATTGGGGCCTTCTTTTTTTGTTCTTGACAAATCGCAAATAGAATCGTACATGTTGAATGTTCGTTCATCCTAGAACGTTCCTCCCGTGACTTGGCCCCTTGGTTTCGACCGAGGGGCCTTTTTCTTAAATAGTGTCATGAGACAATTGACTTGGGATCGTAACCCAAAAATCGGATGGTGGATGGATCATAATCCAATTCGATTTTTTCATGGAACGCATATCAGGAACCTTGAACAGATAAGCAAGAATGGCATCAAGGCTCCGCAGAGTGGATCGACTGCCGGATGGGTTTCGCTTGCGCTTGATCCATATACTGCCTTTGGTTATGCTTCTATGTCTGGTTCTGGTGGCGAAACTCTCTTTCGTGGTGTGAAGGGTCGCCCGATTAATGTTCCCGCCAGTGATCGAGCAATCTTGGTTGTAGAATTACAAGTTCGATGGATGCTTCAACATATGAATCAACATATGCGTGGAAACATTTCTTACACGAGAGATCGATTGATTAATAAAGATTTATATGAGGCTTGGCAAAGAACAGATCATGAGTATTATGCGACCACTGAAATCAGAATTGGAAACCTTGTTCCTTCTCGATTCATAATCGGATACATGATAAAGGGATAATACATGGCATGGAATTATGCATGGGGTCGCAAAGAAAAAAAGGAAGCTGCCAAGCATCTTCGATCACAGGAGAACCGTGATGCAATTATTGAGCCTGTGAAGACAGGAAAGAAAGGCAATAAGCAGCGGAAAAAATTTCTTATCGAAGCGCGTTATAAAAAACAACGTTTTGTTTGGAGTAAAGATTGGTTTGTCTATAGTCGGTATCATACCGAACAACAACGACAAATTGCATTTGAAGCCCTTTCTAAGAAATATGATTTCTATGAATTTAGATTTACCGAAAGATGAATTGGCGGATTATCTTGCCGATCATTATGGAAGATGTCATCTATTGAAGAACTGTAGATGTTTGCGTGAAGGATGGAGGGGGCGAATGTGCTCTCATTGGCAACCAACTACTGCACGCAATTGGTTAGAATTGAAACGATTGTTGGAGGGTAAATGAAAGAGTATTTTGTAATCGGTGGAGAATTTACTTCATTGAATTTTCATAATTTCAAACCGGGAACACAATATGTAAGTGTTCCGTTTGCAGATAGAAAACTAGCGGAGGCTCATTGGAAGGTGATGGCAGAAAACACACGGTCCAATGCAAACATGCGTTATTTGATTGTTGAAAATGCCGCTGGTTAAGTGGCCAAACAAGATCATTACCAGAAATGATCTAAAAGATTTTCCAAGCAGCTATTTTATCTTTGGTGATAATGTTGCCCGAACTGGTTTTGGTGGGCAGGCCAAAGAAATGCGGGGCGAACCAAATGCTATTGGCATAGTGACGAAATGGCGTCCTGATAACTCTTGGAAATCTTTCTTTGATGATTCATTGGAATGTTTTGAATTGCTTTGTGATGATCTGAACAAGGTCGAGAATCTGTTAAATAATCGAACCTTGGTTTGGTATCCACGCAATGGAATTGGTACTGGTTTGGCCGCATTACCATTTAAGGCACCAAAGCTTTATCGATATCTGAATAAATGGATCAAGAAACATGAAAACCTTTTATAACTTTCTCAATGAAAATGATGACGGTGGAACATTGTCTTTCTCGCATCCAAAAGACGAGAGAACAGGAAAGCCTATTCATGATAAGCCAATTGGTCATGACGCCAAAGAAATAAATGGCGTGGCTCTCAAGTCATATAAACCTCCGAAAGATTGGAAAGGTGTAGAAGGACAAAATCATACCATTAATGAGCCTCCAATTCCTCATCTTGGTGGTAAGAAATTTGCATCAGGTTTGATCATGAGAGAGAAAGATGGTCGAACATGGTTGTCGAAACCAACAAATGGTTTTGGTGGATATAAACATACTTTTCCAAAAGGTGGTGTTGAAAGAGGATTGCATCCACAAGCCAATGCCATCAAGGAAACCTTTGAAGAAACTGGTTTGAAGGGCCGTATAACTGGTTATGCTGGCGATCATCATGGCGATACATCAATTACGCGATATTATCATGCCGAGCGTGAAGGTGGACATCCAAACGATCATGGATGGGAGAGTGAAGCAGTGGTGTTAGCACATAAGAAAGATTTGCATCATTTGCTGAACAAAGAGCGCGATAAAAATATTGTCAAAAAACATATTTCCTGAAAAGTCACCTATATAGTAGGTGATTATAAACAGGAGATATTTCTTTGGCTCTTCCTAAAATTCAACATCCATTATTTTCTGTGGTTGTTCCTTCACAAAAGAAAACAATCAAATTTCGTCAATTGACTGCTCGTGAAGAGAAGATATTGTTGGTTGCCAAGACTTCGGATGAAGATGCCGATAAGCTTGCTGCAATTCAACAGATCGTCAATAACTGTGTCGTTACAGAAAATTTCGACATCAATTCCATTACAATCTTTGATCTGGAATATCTATTTCTCAAGATCAGAGCCGTTTCCATCGGCAACATAATTCCAGTGTCCTATCGAGACAATGCCGATAATCAAATTTATGAATTTGAGATTAATCTGGATACCATTCAGGTGAAATGGCCTATTGAAACACCACCTACAATTAATTTGAGTGATGATATCAAAATGACCATGAAATGGCCATCAGCAGAACTCTATTCTGATAATAAGCTTCATACTCAAAGCGGCATCGAAGCCTTGGAACATATGATTATTAAATCTATTGATAAAATTTATACACCAGATCAAGTCTATGATCCTCGTGATTACACAACGGAAGAATTGGTTGAATTTATTTCTGACATCAATTCTAAAGCCTATGAACAAATTCAGGATTTCTTTTCCAAAATGCCGAGCATGGAACATGTAATCACTTATACAAATTCATTGGGTGATGAGAGGAAGATAGAGCTTAAGACTCTATCCGATTTTTTTCAGTTTTAGTTAGTCATAATGATTTGGCTAACTATTATCAGACCAACTTTTCTCTGAAAAAATTTCATGGTTGGAACATGGAAGAGATTGAAAACCTTATTCCATTCGAACGAGAAACTTATGTGCAGATGATATTGGATTACATGGAAAAGAAACGACTCGAAGCACTTCAACAAAACAATATTAGAAATGCTTATCTCTGATCTTCCTGTTGTGGTGCATCAGTTGTCGATGCATAGTTCCAATCCATGAAAGTAAGGACGGTTGGAATTTTCATATAATCGTTTCTGAAATTCCATGAGAGAGGAACATCCGCAACATAGATCGGAAAGCATTGTCGCAGCAAAATTCTGATCTGCTCAATGCCAGTATCATCAAATACTTTAACGAAAGCATCAATGGCATAGCCAGTTTGATTTTTAGTATCATTCTTGTAGCCTATTTCATAGGCACTCATACCATTGACTTTATCAAGTATTCCTTTGCCATACTGGAAATTGATCGCGGTTTTCAACCATTCCTGCATGAAACGAAGAATTTGACCTTCGCCATCTCCACGAAATGTTATCGCCATATCCGAAAATACTGGAACGATTGGTTTCTTTTCGGTAGGACCGATTCCATATCTTCTAATATCCCCGGTAATTAATGCAACGCCGGGAATGTTCGCCTGTTCTGCATACAACCTAACTCTTTTGTTGGCAGAAATCATATCCTTGCGGTTTTCTTGTTTCAATAAAGAAGGCGGCATTCCGAATTCAACTTCAAATTTGTTGTTTTTCAGAATTCCTGAATTTGAAATTTCAGAGAGAACTTCGTTGATGTTGAAAGCCATTTATCTGCCCTCTATTATTTTTTTGGAATGTCGCCAGACAGTTTGTTCTGTGGCCTTCTGGAATTGAGCAACACGCAACATCAAAGCCATGTCCCATTCTCGTGGTTCAACAAAAAAGAAACGAGAGCGTAAATGAGTTTTGAGATATTTCTTCACACATGGCTTAAATGCTTTGAATCTTGCTGCCGATGCAAGAATTTGATAATTGATTTTTAATCTTTCAATTTTATTTTTATCATTCGTTATAGCAGTCTTATAAAGAGCATCCATCAATTTAGCTCTTATCATCGGGGGGAGATAATGAAGATTGATACCAAGAAAAGAATCTTCATAGGTTTCGATGACAAATATTAGAGGATATCGATCCCAATAAGGAAGCTTGTCTTTCCATTTGGCTTCATAGAAAAACATCAACATACTTCCGATATCTTCCGGCCCGATACGAGTAAACAATCGAGATTTGTTAGAGGAATGCAATTCGTCACGATCAATGTTTTGAACTCGCCGTGCCTTGTTGCGAAACCAATTGCGGGCAGTTTGAACGCCTTTGGTTGTGATCCCGACCACCTTGCCACGCTTGGAAATTTCCTGAAAAATAAATGTACTCATATTCATATTTAGCAGGCGAGATTTGACAAACGGAACCGCTTATGATATATTGTTTATGTAACAGAAGGGGTTTTAAAATGTTTGAGCTTATTTTCAATCGATATGTTTTGATTGGGTTTGCGGCTCTGTTTCCCGCTTTGCGGCGATTCCTCTTCCTGACTGGTGTGTTCGCCCTGTTGTTTGGTCTTGGTGCACTCTGGTTCGGATGGGCTATCGAGAATGGAATGTTCGCAACCTATGCAGCAACTCGCGTGCCGGTGCAGATTTTCTCTCTGGTGGCTCTGGTTTATGGTGGCTTGTTCGCCCTGCCAGTGTGGGTTTTCGCTTCGATTTTAAGCTGGATCGCCGGGTTGACCTATGATAGAGTCCGGGAACTTACTGACGACGAGGAATAATTCAGTGGATGCAATTGTTAATGATTGTTTTATGAATTTCCGAGAATTGGGTATTCGGAAAAATGAATATGATGCCTTGTGTCAGGTTCTTGATGCAATGCAAAATGGTAAGGTGATAGAAGATCATATTCGAAATCGCGGATATGAAATCAAGATTCGTTTCAACATGAAACATTGGACTCGAACCAAGAACATCTCCAATCAGAATAATTTTCTCTCAGGATGCTGTATTGGTGGCCTTGGCGAGCTTATGTGTGCGATTAAATTCTCCAGCCATGTGAAACCTACCAAGCAGGGAAATGCGCTGTATGGCCTTTTCTATCCCTCTTGTGTGGAACATTCCGAATATGGAAACATCACCGTGAAGCAGGCAGCAAATGCCTTGCGCAATTATTTAACAATGGGGAACGCTTTATGGCAGACAATCCTGAAGTAAAAATCATTTCCTATTTCAGTGAGGAACCAATTGCGCCGAATATGGCGTGGTTGGCCTATGTGATTTTGCCTTCTGGAAAAATGTGGGATGTTCGCTTCAATGGTTCGACCAAGGAAGCGGCTATCGAGAGCGCCAAAAGGTTGTATCTGTCCGAATTGGCAAGATTCAAGACAAATCGCGAAGATATCGAAAATGATAAGGTCAAGCCGGTTGCTCGTGGAAAGAAAGCTCCACGATCCCTGCCTTCGGTAAAGAAATCACGCGGTAAGGGCCAAATTTGGGTCGTGAATAGAAAGACTGGTAAGCGTGCCCGCATCGATCCGGCTTCCTTGGCTGAATATGAATCCAAGGGGTTTGTGAAAGGTGGTCCACGGTCATGATTCTAACCGGAATCGGTTCACAACAAACTCCATTAGACATTCAGGAAGCGATGGTGAAAATCGCTTCCTTTCTTGCGTCCAAAGGATTTATGCTTCGTAGTGGTGGAGCAAATGGTGCAGATTCAGCCTTTGAGAAGGGTTTTCGGTTAGCCAAGGCGCAAGATCGGATGGAAATTTATCTGCCTTGGCCAAGATTCAATGACAATCCATCGCCTCTTTATGGCGTTTGTGATGAGGCAATACGAATTGCCGCTGGTATACATCCGGCTTGGCCCCGTTGTGGTCGTGGTGTTCGTTTGCTACATGGGCGCAATGCTTATCAAATTCTTGGAAAGACACTCGACAAACCTTCTGACATCGTAATTTGTTGGACCAAGAATGCACAGATGATTGGTGGAACAAGAACCGCATTGATTCTTGCCAAACAGTATGATATCCCGATTTTCAACCTTGCTGATTCTAGAGTCCTGAAACACATCATGAGGGAATTGGATAATGATGACAAACCATAACTCGGATATTCAAGAATTGGGAAATGCGGAAGAAATCCTTTTGGTTTCTACCGTCATGCATGAAACGTTAGAGAACATGCGAAGAAAGCTGACGCATCTTCAATTCTCGAATGTTATCGCTGCTCTTCTGGCGTTTGATTTGCATGTCAACAAGCGGAATTTTGAAGAATTCAAGATCATGCTTAACTTTCATCTCAATTCAATCGAGGAACAGATGAATTTCTATCAGGAGAACTCTAAACAATGATTAAGCATCGTGATTTCGAATTGATCGAAACTGATCAAATTCTTAGTGAATGGAAAATTTCTGAAAGAATCATCGATATGTTAAGGGATGCCGAAAGCGGCCTTACATATTCGGAAATTTCAATCAAACATGAAATTCCAATAGGAACAGTTCGATCTCGACTCTCAAGAGCAAGAACAAAAATCGAAAATAAACGAATGCAGGAAACGATTATTCCCGAGCCTGCTTGATTCCCCGTGAGGGATGGGACGTCTTGCTGATAAATGGGCCTAGCCCTACAAAGCGGCGCTTAGAGCGTGAGGTTTCCGTAAGGAAGCTGCGTCCCAATTCTCAATACAAACCAACAAGACCTGTGGCGGTTGAATTTGCATAAACCCGCTGTGCTCGAATCGGAAGAATTGTCCCGGCAGGAACAGCAAGGAACGAGACGATATTGTTTGAATCGTTCTTGTCTGTAAGCATCACGGTAAGATTTCCGGTGTTTGCCACATAGATTGCACGAGTTGCTTGACTGAAAACTGTTGCATCGGAAGGGGTAATAGAAAATCCATTTCCGAAGCTTATGCTTTCAAGTGTGGTTGATTGATTTCTAAATTTATCGGCCATGTTTTCCTCACGCTTCGTTTGTTGAAGGTCTTCCATCTGAATTATAGATTGGAAGATTGAATCTTTCTGCTTTAGGACTGATACTTGGCCAACGATAGCCAAGGATTCTTCCCGTATCAAATGGTTTGATATTTACGGCATCGCTTTGATTGCCCCCAAGAACCATGATGTGTCCATATCTATCGCGCCCAACTACAAAACCAACATGGCCGGATGCACCATTTCTGTTGCCGCGCCAGAATACAACCACGGCACCAACAGCAGGGTTATTGAGTTTGTTTGGAAGATTGAGCCAGTTTCGTGCTCCTGCCGATCCCTTTACAATAGGAAGATTGGACTCCACCAAAATTCCACCAACAAATGCACCACACCAAGGGACTTCATCTGTGGTGAATGATGTATTGATATCTTTCCACCATCTGATAATTGTCGGATTGTGTTTGGGACCAGTGATTTCTCTTAGCCCGATATATTTTCGGGCATTTTCAATCCAGAATGGTTCGCTCATTATTTCTCCAAGGACAACTTTTTATTGAAATGATTAATCATATATCGATTCATCTTGTCGAATAGACCAAGGTTTCGAAGTTCTTTCCATGCACTATTTTCCGCAGAATATTCTCCACCAGATGAAAGACCGGCTCTACGAAGCTTGCCAAGTTTCTTTTTCATTTTGTTGAATGCAACCATCGATGCATTGGAATCAATCAGATCGTTTATCGAGGAAATATAAGATTCGACCTTGCTTTGATATCCTATCGATTTTGTATCAAAGTAAGGTGGGACTTGAGGATGTTGAATCCATTCGTTTTTCAAAAGAGAAAACACACCTTGACTCTTTGGTGGTTTGTCTTCTTTGTGTTGAATATATCCTTCGACTGAAAAACCAGCAATTTTGATTGTATAGATGTATCCCCAAAGTTTTTTCTTGTCTTGTAACAACTCATCAACAAGAGTGCGATTACCTAATTTATTTCGATCTATGATTACATGAACATCGATGTCGGAAAATCTGGTGTAATTGAAACCAGCATTTCCACCAACAAGAATAATATCTTCAATCAAATTTGCTGGAACATTATTGAATTCAGCATATTTGTGCCCAAACTGAATGAGTTTTTTGCGAATAGCCGAGCGCAATTTTTCGCCTTTCCATAACACTGGATTTAGGCGATCATGGTATTCCAGCGTGGAATCGAATTCCTCGTTGACAAAGGCTTTGAAACTCTCCATAAGAGTATTTAGTCGGGGTGTAGCTCAGTCCGGTAGAGCTTTCGCTTTGGGAGCGAAAGGTCGCAGGTTCGATTCCTGTCGCCCCGACCATTATTAAGGAACCGATCATGGATTTTAAATTGGAACTCACTTGTGGAGCATGTCCCGAACAATATGATGTTCTGGATCGTGCAACAGGAGAGAAGATTGCTTATCTGCGTTTGCGCCATGGTCATTTTCGAGCCGAGTATCCCTATGACAATGGCGACATAGTATATGAAGCTGATACAATCGGTGATGGTGTCTTTGAAGAAAGTGAAAGAGCTATTCATATCGGTAAGGCTCTTTTGGCAATCAGAGAAGCCATGGGTAACAACAAGGCAATTACTGAATATGAAAAGGCCATGGAAGGTGTAACATGGAAACATTTTTCTTGGGATGATTTGGTAGAGGATTGAACTCATGCGATTGAAAGCAGTGTCCACAAACACAAACCAATATGGTTTGGATGTTGAATTTTATGATGGTAGTATAACTACTGTTGATTTGCGAGAATGGATCGAAACTGGTGGTGATATTTTGATGTCGCTTCGCGATCCATTAATCTTTAAGCAATTTAAAATTATTGATTATGGATGTGCGCTTCAATGGAATGACGACGAAGATTTAGCCATCGATGCTATTCATTTGTCTGAATTATCTAGAAATGTACATTCTCAGGTTTGAAATTCCTGATTTCTTTTCTAAGATGTTAGGTATGGTTGAAGAAAATAAAATGGATCGTGAATACTTTCCATTTTATTTTCAAGAAACTCATATTTTTTCTGCCGAGAATGAAGAAATCAAAAAAGAATGGTGTGAAGAAAATATTCGTAAAGATTATCCTTTGGTGGCAATGTTTCGTTCTCAGTATAGGATAAAATCTGATCTTCCTTCGACCAACAAATGGTGTTACACAAGTATAACGTACTGGTATTATGTCGCTCCATATTGGGAGTGATAGAAATAGCCCTCTTGGTGGAATTGGCAGACATATCGGACTTAAAATTCGAAGCTTCGGCGTGCCGGTTCGAGTCCGGCAGAGGGCACCATTTAAGTAGAAGAAATCTTTCCTGCACGTATTAGATAATTGCGAACTGCATTCATGTTGTTAGAACAGATGCGATTGTTATTAGCTAATACATTGATTAATTCGGCAACCTGTCGATCCGTGAGTGTTTTCACTTGCGGATATTTTTTTACAACAGGACAGTTCCAAAACTCTTCCGGGACTTGTGGGACATACATTTTTTCAACCACGAGATTTTGTGTGGTTTGACAACCGGCCAAGAATAGCGCTAGCCCACAAGCGATTAAAAAGTTTTTCATTTTTTATTTCTCTCCGCTCAAACGACGAATGGTTTCTTTCAAAATTTCAGAAGATGGGCGATCATATTGGTTTGCTTCTTCGGATTGAAGATATTCATCAATACTGTCTTTCAGTGCATTTGATTCTTGGTTTTTCTGGCGCAGTTGCTCAAGAATTTCCTCTTGCGCTATGGTTATTTCTTTTATCTTTTCGATAAATTCAGCGCGATCCTTGGCAGCTTGTTCGGCCTGTTTCAGATTATATTCATAGAGCACTCTATTCTCTACTTGATTTTTCCATAAGAAATATCCTCCTGTGGCAATTCCAGCAAGTAAGAGTGCGCCGACAATCCATCCTACTATTTTCCCAAAAGGGGAACCAAGGAACGCAATCAAGGCCATCATTTTTTCAAAAAACCTCCGTTTTTCCTTGAGTATTTAGGATGGTCCTGCCTAAGATCATTCAGGAAAAGGAGAGTCGCGAAATGAGTGATGTGGCCAAAGATCAATTGAAATCGATTGTCGAGAGAATCGAACGACTGATGGAAGAAAAGAAAACCATTCAGGAAGACATTAAGGATGTCTATGCAGAAGCCAAGGGAAATGGTTTTGATGTTCCTGCCTTAAAGGAAGTCATAAAGATTCGTTCGATGGACACTGACAAGCGCCAAGAACAAGAAAGTATTCTAACTACATACCTTGATGCATTGGGCATTCTTTAAAGGTGAAATGATGAGATGACCGAGATCAACAATGGAAATCTGATTTTGGCGAACAAGGACGCCAATGGGGGAACTGAATATATAGCAAGGAAAATGATCGAGTTAATTCCATTCGATTTGCTATCACATTTTCAAATCTTCCATTCACGACTACGTTCGCCATTAGATGAAACAAAGCTGCGAATTTTTGTAGCTCATGACCTTGTTGGTGATCCCGAATCTGATCATTTAAAAAATGGTGGATGGAAGAAATTTCATAAGATTGTGTTTGTCTCTAATTGGCAAATGCAAACATATATGAATTACTACAACATCCCGTGGAATCATTGTGAAGTAATTCATAATGCCATTGATCCTATCGACTGGAATAAACAGAATGATGGTCGAATAAGATTAATTTATCATCCAACTCCACATAGAGGATTGGATATTCTTGCGCCTGTTTTTGAAAAGCTCTGTGAAAAACATGATGATATCTATTTGGATGTTTTTTCCAGTTTCAAGCTTTATGGATGGGAACAGAGAGACGAACCATATAAGAAGCTTTTCGAGAAATTGGAAAGCATGGAACGAGTAACAAATCATGGAACAGTTTCCAATGAAGAGATACGTAAACATCTAGCACAGGCTGATATCTTTGCCTATCCGAGTGTGTGGATGGAAACCTCATGTCTGTGTCTGATGGAATCTATGTCGGCTGGATTGATATGTGTTCATCCAAATTATGGAGCATTGTTTGAAACCGCTGCAAATTGGACAATGCAATATCAATGGAATGAAAATCGAAATGTTCATGGCAACATTTTTTATGCGGCGCTGAACAATGCCATCAATTTAACAAGGGAGAAAAATCCGAATTTCATCAAACAACTCCAAACACAATCAGTATATGCCAATATTTTCTATAATTGGGAATTGAGAAAGGCCCAATGGGAAAATTTTTTGAAATCTCTTCTGCATCTTCCTCGTCAGTTCCAAACCGAAATGTTCTCTTACAAGGTCTAAATAAGAGAAGGGAATGAAACATGGAGTTAAAAATGTCCGTGTCCAATAATGTGATTATGTTTCCCGGTGTGTCAAAAAATCGACCACCACAAACAATAGAAGAGGTTATTGAGAATGTGAATGCAATCAGAGAAATTCACATCGATGAATTGGCAGATATGCTTACAGTAATTTTTCTCGAAAACATGGAAGCTGCCGGTTATGATATTATTGGTGATGAGGATAACACTTCATTCGATAAGGAAATTGCCTTTATCGTTCAAGCAATTCGCTCTTTGCTTATGAAGCATGATGGTCGAGAACATCCCTTCCAAGACCTTGCCAAGCATTATTTTGTCGAGGAAAGTGAAGGTATGTTAGTATTTCAGAATACAAAAATCACTGGTATCAATGAAAATTCTTGATTTTAGCGGCATTATGCACGCTTCTGTGCTTTCGCAATTGAACCCATATAATACAACAATCAGTGAAAACCTAATTCGCCATCTCATTCTTAATGCACTGCGTAATGTTTCTGTTAAAAACAAGGAATATGGCGAATTGATCATTGCTATTGATGGTAATGATTATTGGCGAAAAAAAATATTTCCTTATTACAAGATCAGAAGAAAACAAGATCGCGAGAGTAGTTCTATCGATTGGAAACAAATTCATACATTTATGAATCTTATCGTTTCCGAAATCAAAGAGAATTTTCCCTATCGTGTTGTGGGAACACCAGAAGCAGAAGGTGATGATGTTATTGCAGTCTTGGTACGAAATTTTCATGACAAGGAACCAATTCTGATTATTTCTGCCGATCATGATTTAATTCAACTGCATAACGAATCGGTCGTGCAATATGATCCTATTCGACATCATATGGTTTCTGAACCTGATCCCAAAACATATCTCACAGAATGTATTCTAACTGGAGATTTTGGTGATGGTGTTCCAAATGTCATGATGCCAGATTACACTCTGGCAGAACGAATTCGTCAAAAACCCATGACCGCAAAACGATTAGAAGAATATTCAAAAACTCTGCCTAATGGGGAGGGTGATGATGAATTGCTTAGAAATTATAAAAGAAATAAGACTCTGATTGATTTGTCTGAAATACCTGATAGAGTTGTGGATAAAATTATGGAAAGTTACAATTCTCAAACACACGGAAATCGAAGTAAAATTTTCAATTATCTAATTAAGAAGCGGATGAGAAAATTACTCGAAAGTGTTCATGAATTTTAAAGGTGACGAAATGAAACTTGGATTGGCTGAAATTCTAGAAGAGGCATCAAAGCCTAGAAAAAATTCTGATAAGGCCGCTGTGTTGCGAAAATATGCATCCCCACCACTCTATATTGTTCTCAAATATGCCCTTGATCCAAAGGTCAAGTGGGGATTGCCTGAAGGTTCACCAGAATATAAACCTTCACCATATCTCGATAATGAAGGTCTTTTGTATGCCGAAATTCGTACTCTCTATATGTTTGTTGATGAGGGTGACGATTTCATGAATCTTGATCAATATAAATTGATTACAAGAGAAGGCTTGAAAAAGAAACCAATCAAGAGACAGAATCTTTTCGTTCAATTACTGGAAAGTGTTATGCCAGCGGATGCACAATTGCTTTTGGCAATGAAAGAAAAGAAATTGCCATACAGAATCACAGCTAAGGTTGTCGAAGAAGCCTTTCCGGGCTTGTTGGATTTGGAGGATACTAAAGTTGGGTAAGAGTCGATCCCGTTTTTATGATGATGATGAAGAGGCATGGGAGCAAAAGGAACGGAACTATATCAATCGAAGAGAAAAACGGAAGATTAATCGATATTTGAATGAGGAAGAATCTGATGAGCAAAGAATCCACTCTGGAAGAACTCGTGAAACGCCACGGTGATTTCAAAACAGTGACAGAAAAAAGTGAATGGTTTGATAATTCTGCCAAACCGAAAAATCCAAAAAAGGAAAATGGAACTAATGCCGACTTACCGATTTCGGAATAAAAAGACCGGAAAGGAATGGGAAGAGTTTATGACCATTGCCGAAGCCGAGCAGAAAGTCAAGGATGATCCCAACATTGAATGGATGTGTGGAGCGCCCTTAATTGGTGATCCTTGGCGGCAGGGAATGAGAAAACCAGATTCTTTTTGGCGTGACAAGCTAAAAGAAATAAAAAAAAGAAACCCCGGTTCCACCATCAACGATTGGTAAATTTGGTCTAAACAAGGCAACCTGCTTGATAAATAGGTAGTGGAGGTTGCCTTGTTGCCTAAATTCGCTCGCAATGAACCGATCAAAGCTGTTTACTGGATGTTGCGCCAAATGGTTCGAAACCGTGCTTTGATTGAGCAGGCGAATATAAAAATTTACTTTCGTCATATGCATAGAGATTACGGTAGGATGTATTATTATCCTGATCGATATGTAATCGTAATCCAGCCGAATCTTTCACGAAAAGAAACATTCAGAATTCTTGCTCATGAAACCATACATGTCGCACAATATGTCACAGGCAAAATTCGTGAAGTGAAGTCGGGCAAGAAAACTAAGGTGTTTTGGAAACGCAAGAAGTTTTTTGACGACAAAAATATTGAGGATAAACTTTCCAGAACAGAATATTTTGCGTTGCCTTGGGAGCAAGAGGCATATAAAATGGAGCGGAAACTGTCCGCTCTCTATCTGGAAAACCACAATGTCGAACGAATATTCCCATAAACAAATAATCGTAATCCGTAAGGATTTGAAAATGCGCCGAGGCAAGGAAATTGCACAAGGTGCTCATGCATCGCTTGGTGCAATCCTTTCTCTTGGTAATTATTATAATTCACAAAATCCAAATGGTGGTTTGGTGCGTACATTCGTGGCCAATTTGGATGATCGATCATATCCATGGTTAACCGGAAGATTTGCCAAGGTCACTGTCATTGTTAACAGTGAGGAAGAATTGCTTGAACTTGAGAAGGTCGCCAAAGAAAAGGGTTTGATTACTTGTCTCATTCAAGATTCTGGTTTTACGGAATTCAAGGGCGTTCCGACCTATACCACTCTTGCTATCGGGCCGGATAAAAACGAAAACATCGATCCAATCACGAAACATCTGAAACTCTACTGATGAGGGTTTGTCTCATGACCGAAGCAGAACTTATTGCGGCATTTTTAATTGCTCGTGATGAAGATGAAATAAATCCAGAAAGACATTTGGATTTAGCCAAAGCAATAATTACTTCTGGTCAAAAAACCGAACATTATGGTGATTGCACAAATATGAGTGTTACCTGCCCTCGTTGTATTTCGGATACGGCAATCGCTAATGCCAATGATATTATATCTTTGATCAACCAACACAGAGGTATCAAGGCTGTGTTGGAACGACTCTATGTCGTGGCAACTGATCAAATAAACAATACTAGTCAGTTATTATCTTATCCACCAAAAAGCGCTGCTGCATGGGATATTCGCAACGCTATACAAAAAGAACTTGATGCACTCAAATAATGAAAGGAAACACATCATGTATTTCTATATTTCAATTGCATCAGAAAATCGTTTCATTGTTGGTTATGTCTTCAAATGTGAAGATGAAAGTAAATTAGATGAAATTGTCGAACAAAAAATTCAATTTCTGGAAAGTAAGATTGAAATATATGATGATGAACACGTAACAACTATAGGCCAGAAATTGTATCCTGAAGATATGGAATCTAAGATTTCTGATAATTATTTCAATCGAATGTTGACACTCGATGAAGTTATTGAAATGTTTGGTCCGAAGAATGTTTCAATCGGTGTGGATACTACAGGTTTGTCTCCCGGTGATATAGTTCCTGATGAAAATCTCAAAGGCACTCCTGTAATAAATTCAATTAACTGAAAAGGAAAAGATGTGAAAAGAACAGGATCAAAACTGTATCGTGAAGATGGGCGCTACACGGTAATTCTAATAGAAGAGGCACTTCCAATTGATACGTTGATTGTCGCGACAGAAGAAGAAGCCGATGCCATTATTACAAAATGGCAGAATGGAGAATGGCAACTTCTTAACGGATAATTAAGATTTTCATGATAATGTGTTGATTAGTTCAACAGGAGTCATTATCATGCTGTCTGAAAAAATCCTCTTTCTGGCCGTCACAGGAATTACCTATATGGCGTTTGGATACGTATTAGGAGTGTATTTACTTGAACACTGATGAATTTAGCTATTTGTTTTTACTGGAATGTATTCGAGACGGTGGTGTGTGGAAAGATGATCGCACAGGAACCGGAACACAATCAATCTTTGGCCATCAGATGTTTTTTGATTTGGCGAAAGGGTTTCCTCTTCTGACCACGAAGAAATTGCATCTTAAAAGCATCATTCATGAATTGTTGTGGATTCTTTCGGGATCAACCAATAACAATGATCTGCTTAAACATGATGTTACAATATGGAATGAATGGGCCGATGCAGATGGCAACCTAGGCCCGATCTATGGCCATCAGTGGCGTTCATGGAAATGTCCTGATGGCCGGATCATAGATCAAATCAGAAATGTGATTGAACAGATCAAAACAAATCCAACATCACGCCGACTGATTGTTTCAGCATGGAATCCGGCTGATATTGATGATATGGCCTTGCCACCATGTCATTGTCTTTTTCAATTCTATGTCCATGATGGCAAGTTATCGTGTCAACTCTATCAAAGAAGTGGTGATGCATTTCTTGGAGTCCCATTCAATATTGCATCATATTCGCTGTTAACGATGATGATTGCTCAAGTCTGTGGTTTGCAACCCGGAGAATTCATTCATGTTCTTGGGGATGCCCATATCTATACAAATCACATTGAACAAGTTGACCTTCAACTGACACGAAGGCCACGAGAATCACCAAGAATGATTATTAATCCAGAAGTAACGGATATTTTTTCTTTCAAGTACGAAGATTTTACGCTTGAAGGATATAAACCATGGGCAGCTATAAAGGGCGAAGTTGCTGTATGATTTTTCTTGTTGCAGCCAGGGCGGATAATGGCGTTATTGGCAAAGATGGCAAAATGCCTTGGCATGTTGGTCGCGATCTTCGCCGCTTCAAAGAAATGACAACTGATAATATCATTTTGATGGGAAGGAAAACATATGACTCCATCGGTTCACTTCCGAAACGATGGAATATAGTTATTTCCAGAACCAGAACCAATTCTTCTATGTTTGATGTAGTATATTATGCGAATTCATTCGAGAATGTATTGGCAATAAATGAGTCTGCCGCCAATGTTTTGGGTATGGATGATATGTATGTCATCGGCGGCGCAGAAATTTATGCCGAGGCTTTGAAACTTGGTATTGTGGATCGAATGGAAATCACACGGATGCATTGTTCGCCGGATGGTGATGTTCGGTTCCCTGAAATAGACTGGAGCAAATGGGAACTTGTCTCGGAAGAGTTCCATGAAAAACAGGCCAATGAAACCTGTGATTTTTCCTATTGTTCCTATCTTCCTAAAAAATCTTGACTTTTTCGATTTCAATGGAGTAACTATGTCCATAGCTCCTTTGTAAAGGGTTATGGAATGCACGACACAATCACAGAAACGAAACTGCCTTATGGAAACGCCATCATTACTGATCCGCTCAATGATGCTGGTTTGAATTGGTCGTTGACTAAGGTTCCTCTCCAATGCTCAATTAATAATATTAGCAGGACGGTCGATCAAAGCGCATTGGTGCGTGACAACAGAATTCTCCTAACCACGGTTCCCAAGAATTGGAAAATTACTCAAAATTCTGAATTCGTATCTCAGATAGAAAAAATCACAAAGGACAATGATATATCATTGATCTATGGTGGCGAATTCAAGCGAGGTTTGCAAACATGGTTCATGGGAGAATCAAATACACATTCATTTAACTTATCTGATGATGATCGTGTATCAATGGGATTGTTGATGACCAATCCTCATAGTTATGGTTCCGCGTTCTCTATTCAATGTGTTCCTATTCGAACAATAACAGGTGTAAGTTTTGCCTTTCCGATTAAGAGTAAGACGATTGTCAATGCTATTGCGCAAGCAAATGACATGTTCGAAAAATTTCAGGAACAGGTTAAGTTTCTCAATACCAAGAAATTCAATACTGAAAAAATTCAACAATATCTGAATAAGGTTTTGCCTGCATTGGGCAATAATCAAATCAGTAGACCATCATTAGAAATAATCAGAATTCTTGATGATCCGCCCGAGGGCAAATTGTCATTAGGAACATGGTGGCAAGCCTTTAATGCCGTGGCCTATTACATGGATTTTGTTTCTGGTATCGGAGCAGAGACACGCATTCATTCGTCTTGGTATGGACGAAACCGCAAATTGAAAGAATTGGCCCTACACGAAGCCCTCAGTTTTGCCACTTTACTTTCTTGAAAAAAATATCTAGAATGTACGAGGCAGGGGAAATCAGGAGATTTGTCTATGAAATTCTATTGCATTCATGAAGTGTCAGCAGATCGTTTTGCTACTCATATTCAGGTTAATGATGGTCATAGTCGTTTGCTGGCCACATTACCAGAAACTCTGACCAAGGAAGGTTTGGCTAATGCCATTGCATCGATTATCAAGGATGCCAAACCAGCCAAGTCAACTTTTGCGGCACCTTCACATTCTATTGTGAAACATCTCAAAAAGAATAAAAAGAAGAAGTATACTCCATTTATTGGTCCGGTTCCTCTTCGAGTTTCTATCATCGAATTGATGGAAAATTCTCCACTTAATAAGGAATGGAAGGCGAACCAGATTCATGGTCGTCCTCAATTTCGCAATTATAAGCCTGACTCGATCAAGCAAGCACTTTATGATTTGATGCGTTCCAATCAGATCATGCGACTTCGATCAGGTGTGTATTCATTGCCACCAAAGTCAGTTTGATTGTGTGATCCCGTAGCTCAATGGATAGAGCACCTGCCTTCTAAGCAGGACGTTGTAGGTTCGAGTCCTACCGGGATCGCCATCATTAAAAGGGCGTGTAGCTTAGTCTGGTTAAAGCCATCCGCTCATAACGGATTGATCGAAGGTTCAAATCCTTCCGCGCCCACCAACAAATCAAAAGAGAAAGAAATAAAATGAAACTGTGTAAATTGATTTCTGAAAAAGCCGAAAATAATTATTTTGTCATCGATGATGAAGAAACGTATTTGATGGCATCGATCAAAATCTTGAGTGATGGTCGAGCAAGAATGATTTATCGTCGTAAAGATGATTCGATACCAAGAATCGAAGAACATAGTTCTCTTAATGATGCCTATTCTGTTTTTCGTTCTGTGTGTGATACTGACAAAAAGATTTATATTTGTCCGATTGATTATATGAAAAAACATGGCCCCGGTCCATTTTCTCTTGAAACGGTTGTAAACAATGACAACTGAATTTTGTTTGGGTATGGCAGTAGCTAGAGATTTGCCCGATACGATACGCAAAAGGAAATCATACAAAAGAAGTGCTTCGAGCAAAGAAAACTACGAAGCATGGAAAAATGCTGATTGGGAAGAATACGAAGACCGCCCATTCAGGAGTGAATGTGAAGTTTATTCGTTTCCCCAAAGCTGGAGTAGTACGGCGCTTGGTTTTGGAGGGATTGGTGGACAGGCATTCACCACGGCACAAACAACGGTCGTTATTCATAATGAAAATGCAGCAGTGTATTTTGGTGATCGTTTGGCCTATGTAATCAAGAAATTCAATCGAAAATTGCTTGAAGATATGTCACTATTCCAAATGGCAGATGTTGCCGAATCGGGAAAATATCATGGTGAAGGTTGAAGAAATCATATATCCTGATAAAAAACATCCGTCACATAAAACACGAATTTCGTTAGATGCATCAAGTTATGATGAAATATGTATTTTATGTGGGGCAACTGATGTTGCAGGATATGGATGGGGTAATTTAAAATATCCTTGTCGAGGAAAAGATGGTGAAAGTTGAAATACATTCTTCTCAAATTATTGAAGCATTGAAGGAAGATGTTCAAATCATAGTTGAAAATTTGAAAGCTAAGGCCGGTGTAGAAATTCGCATATATCAGATTTTAGATGATATCGAAATTCTTTCGGCTCTTGAGCGAATCATTCGATATTATGGTGATGTTAGTTTTAATGTTCTGTCAGAAATAGGGCCATTGCCACTAAATAAGACCGATAAGTGATAGGAGGGAATGTCGTGGAAAAATCGTGGGGTTATGAATTAGTGATCAATTGCGGCGGCTGTAATGACAACATCATGTCTAAGGAAGCCGTTGAAAAATTCTCCCGTGATCTGGTCGAATTAATCGATATGAAAGCGTATGGAGAACCACAAGTCGTTTATTTTGCTGGCCATGATCCCACCAAGGCCGGTTTTACTTTGGTGCAGCTAATTGAAACATCTTCAATCACGGCGCATTTTGTTGATGAATATCGACAGGTCTATATCAACATTTTTAGTTGCAAACCTTTCGATCCTGTTATAGCATCGGATTTTGTTAAGGATTATTTTGGAGCGAAAGACTTGAAATCAGTCTTTATGACAAGAGATGTCGAAAAGGGTATCACGATCAAAGAAGTTTAAACGGAGAAGCGCCGAAGCCAAGGCGCTTTCCAATCCTATTTTTCGACAACGATTAATCCCCAACAAAAAGAAAAAGGATAAATATAGTTATAGGAAGCCTGATGATATCTGAATTAGAACTACCATTTGTTGATTTTCCATTACAAATTGAAAAGATTGTTCATGCTAAAAATTGCACTTATATGGAAGCTGTAATTTTATGGTGTGAAGACAGCCGAGTTGAATTGGAAGTCGGCGGCGAATTGGTAAAAAAGTACGATATCATCCGCGAACAAATTCAGAATGAAGCTGAGGATTTGAATTTCTTGCCCAAGACTGCTAGACTCTTCTAATATGTTTATTTCCTATGAAACGATATCTCGTAGGAAAACAAAGAAGGTTCGGCGTTCATGGCTGGAAAAACTAAAAATTCTGATACGGCGTTTGCATTAATCGAATGTCTTCATGACCACTATTATTATGGTGGACAGACAAAACCCAACCAACGAATTATAGATGTTCTCAAAAAGAAAAAACTGCTTTCATCGGTCGGAAAAGTCACGGCAGAAGGAAAGAAGATTCTTGATCGCTGGTTTCAGCCTCGTTCTAAACGAGAACAGATTCTCAAAGAACTGTCATGAATGGTTATGAATGTTATCGTACATTTCTTGCCCTGCGACAACATTTCTCCAAATGGGATTATAATTTTCATCAATACAATGGCAAGGTGAAGGCAACTCCAAAATCATTCGAGAAAAGAAAAGACAAATATTGGTTTGATAAACTGTCTCGAATGCATGATCCTCTTGGGCGAATGATTGCCCATTATTCCATGACCAACAATCCATTCATAAGAGATGTCTGCCAAGATAAGAATTTATATCTGGAACGGCAGGGTCGTGTTGAATCATTAAGTTATATCTTCAATAATGAATTAAAAAAATTGCTTCCTGATTTCGATGAAAATTTCATCGTTCGGGATGGTCAACATCCTTATATAATCAAGGAATTGATGGGCGAAAGAATATCGCTCGAAACTGTTGCAATCATAGTCCATCTTACAGGATGTGTTTCTTATTGGTCGAAATACTTTAAGAATGATCCTTTGTTTGATGCGATATCCATGAAGATATCCAAGATACATTCCTTTCTTTCCTATGATGAAGAAAGGTTCCGTAACATGATCATTTCGTTTTTTCAAAAAAGTGTCGATTTTTGTTGATTGTCTAATCCTCTTTTCTCTATAAGTAACGTGCTGCCACAAACGTTATATGGAGAAAAGGCATTGTCAATCATTGGTAAACTCAAGCAGTCTTCCAAGAAAAATTTGGAAGCCATCGGTAAGAAAATTAGTGCCGATGAAAAGACATATCAACGTGATGAGCGTTATTGGTATCCTGTAGTCGATAAGGCAAACAAAGGTTCTGCCGTTATTCGATTTCTTCCTCCGGTGACAGAACCTACGGATAATGTCCCGGAACCAGAAGAGGTTCCGTTTGTTCGCCTCTATCGTCACTCTTTCAAGGGAAAGGGCGGTTGGTATATCGAGAATTCTCTTACAACTCTTGGTAAGGCTGATCCCGTAAACGAAATCAATACAGAACTGTGGGAACAGAATACAGAAGCATCCATCAAGAGAGCACGGGCACAAGGTCGCCGCACAAGCTATATTGCAAATATTCTTGTGATTAAGCATCCGGGCCGACCGGAAGATGAAGGTAAGGTTTTTCTGTGGGCCTTTCCGAAAGCGATCTATGAAAAGATTCTTTCTAAAATTTCACCTGATGAAGATGATATCGATCCAGTTAATGTTTTCGATCTTTGGGAAGGTTGTAATTTCAGATTGAGAATTGGTGATAAAGATGGTTTCAGAAATTATGATCGTTCTGAATTTGAAAGCCCATCGCCAATTTCCGATGATGACGATGAAATTGAAGAAATCTATCTTTCTCAATATTCACTGTTGGCTGAGGTTGCACCAGATAAGTTCAAGACCTATGAGGAATTGAAGAAACAACTTGATCGTGCATTGGGTGGTCGCAAGCGTGATGATGATGAGGATAGAGAAGACGAGGAAACCGATTCAGATAATGATGACGATTCCGAGGAAGAGGTTGTTGAAGAGAAAAAGGAACAAAAAACCTCTAAGAAATCCTCAAAAACAACTCGCCGCCGTGATGAGGATGACGACGAAGAGGATGATGACGATGAAGAGGATGATGACGATGAAAGCGCCGCAGATTTCTTCAAGAAATTGAAGGAAAAAACTGGCAAAAAGTGAGAAAATCGAAGATCAATGGCGGGATTATTTCCCGCCATTTTTTTGATAAATCGACTTGACAGTTCCATGGATATAGGGTATATTGTTTGCATATTCAACGGGAGATTTTCATAT